>JAMCPM010000014.1 GCA_023382335.1 Actinomycetota bacterium | reverse complement strand
TACTCCTCCGCGTGATCGAGCACCATCCGTACTGCTCGTTCCTTCAACTCTTTGGGATACCGCTTTCGTGTGTTCATGACTCCATCCTCTCAAAAGATGGAGCCTCCAGGAAACCCGGGGCGATTCACATTCACTACTCCCTTCCTTGAAGAGAATTACTGATTCCATTCTGACCCCTGAACGGATTTCCCAGGTTACAATGCCGTTAACGTGATGTTACAAAGCAGTTAACCGGGAAGGCCTACGGCGGGGCGCATTCAATGCGCCCCGCCGTTTCAGTGCCGCAACTTCCAGCCCGTACCATTTATGTAAGCCGTTACGCCTGGACCGCTTCCGAACCGGCAGTGGCCGAGGCCACCATCGATTCCGCATCTTCCTCATGTGTCGCAGGGGTCTTCTCGTCCATCAACGCCGTGTCTTCGGCATCGTCTTCGTCCCCTGCCTCGGCATCGTCCCCTGCCTCGGCATCGTCCCCTGCCTCGTCTTCGTCCCCTGCCTCGTCGTCGTCGTCTTCCATGCCCGCAGTCCAGGCATGGAAGACCTCATTGATGACAAGATTGCCGTCGTCCTGCAGCTGCAGAAAGGAGCCGGGCTTGCCGTCGGTTTCAGTCTCCCACAGCTTGGCGCCGTTCTCATCAGCGAGCACGAAGTTGCCATCTTCCTGCATCGCGGCGAACCAGGCGTCCTGGTCGACCGTGTTCGTCGCCCAGACCGCATCGGGAACGAGACTGCCGTCTTCGTGATGGACCATCTCGTACAGGACCAGATTGCTGTCCGGCTGCAGAACCAGAAAAAAATTGCCGTTGGGAGAAGAGATCATCTGGCTGGTCAACAGGAACTGGTTTTGACGTAATATGTCTGACATTGTCTTTCTCGCCTTCATTTTTGGATTTGTGTACGCTGGATTGATATGCATTCATTCACGATAGGTTCCGTTATGTTGGTCCGGCTTAGGCTCTTCGATAGGCGCCCCCTATCCCGACCGCTAGGAAAGATCCGGCTTGTATCGGAGATAGCATGCGCGAATACTCCATGGGTCAACTTCCGGGTCAACCGCCGCGCACCAGAGCGACGGTCCTGTTGTTCCAGTCAAGGGTGACTTGCTTCTGACCGGGCGCCCGGGTTATGTATACCAGGCTCTGGCCGGCGCCAAGCGTCAGGCGCTCTTTCGTCTGAGCCGCTGCTGATTCCAGATAATCATCGAAGATCACCACTTGCTTTATCTGCGGATCAAGCGACGCGTTCACGTTTTCCTTAACCATAGGGTCGAGCTTCACGCGGGGATATTCGGGAAGGTAATAGGAGACATGCCGTTCGTCATACACGGCGACGATCAGCGTCGACGCCGGGTCGAATCTTTCGCGGATGGAAGCTGTCTCGGACGAAAGGGTTCTGTCACGGCGGGCGAGGCTGGCGGCGCTCATTTTGGGGCTGATGAACAGGAACAGGGCCAGGTTGCAGACGACGAGCGCCAGGGGCGCGTAGACAAAAATCCGCAACCCCTGTACATGCTCGAGACGCAGTACCACACGTTTCAACCAGTCATCAACCCCCCAGACAGCCAGCAACAAAACCGCGGGCAGGAAGCTGAAGACATATCCGGGTTCGCCTATGTGTATGAAAATGTAGACGATCATGCTGGGAAGAGCCCACGCAGCCAGGAACATGACCCGCTTGTCAACCGGCGGGCGGGACCTGGGCGACAGGAACCTGAACACGACCACGCCCACAAGGGGCAAGGCTCCGGCCGCGGCCCAGAAGAAGAACCGCGCCATGAAATTCAGATTATCAAAGACGGCCAGAATGCCATCCCTGCCGAGAAAGCTGGCGTTGCCCACAACATAGTTGCTCTGCAGCGCCGCTGCCGCCTGGTACGCGGAAAACCCTCCCGAAAGCATGACTGTCGGCAGAAACCAGGAAAGCACGCCGGCCCCGAGCACAGCTATGGCCAGCAGAACGCGGGAGCGTGGTTTGCCAACAAGGCCGGCCACGAATATGGGAAGCAGAAAAAAGAGCAGATCCTGGCGGAATCCCGAAGCCAGTCCCAGAACGGCGGCGGCGGGTATCACATAGCGGACGTCTCCCTGCCAGGTATTGTAGATGACCACGGCCGAGGCGATGCCAAGGAATCCAAGCAGCGTATACGGGAGCGCGACTTCGCTATGGACCCAGAAACTCAGGCTTGTTATCAGAAAAAGGGCGGCCATCAACCCGACCCGGCGGCCATACATCATTCGGCCCAGCCAAAACAGGGCGGCCGTGGCGGCCGCAGAGGCGAAAACGCTAACCCACACGATCGCGGCGTTTTCATCGGGGACCAGCTTGTGCACCAGCGAAATCAGGCCTACGTAAAAGATGTATCCCGGCGGCTGCGGCTGTTGCGCGGCGACATCAAAATGGCCGATCGCCCTGGCATAGAGGATCGAGTCCCACGAGTAGAGCATCTTGGTCCGGAAGGGAATGCGCGACAGCACCGTCAGGACGAACAGAGAAGCGGCAATCGCCATGTCCTGTCTGATGCGGCCGCGCTCTTTCACGACTAGCTCCTGGCAGCCATCTGCTCGCGCGAGCCGCGGGAGATCTTTAAAACCAGGGTCTCCTTGACCATCGGCACCTTGCCGCCGGCGTTCTGCTCGAGTATCCAGACAAGCAGAGACTGGGCGTCATCCTCGGAAAGGTTCATAGCGAGAGTGCGTGTTCGCAAGTTCATCCGGAAGGCTCCGCATTCCGGGCAGTCGAAATAGAAATGGTCGGAGATCACGTTCAGGTAGCTGACCTGCTCTCCAAAAATGTCGTATCGTTTGCATACTGGGCACTGGGCCATTGGTTCCCCTTTCCTAATAGTTAATGCCGCCCTGCGCTTTTCATGGAAGATAAATGACCTGCCTGCTCATTTGTGATAGATGCAGAATGGCCCCGGGCTTTTCCGGCGACTCCTCCGGCCCCTTGAATTCGATGAATGCCGCCTCTATGAAGTCGGGTTGCATCCCTAGCATCTCGGCAAGCAAGTAAATGGAAAACGGCACCCCGGGCTGCTGCGAGATGACGTCCATGACTCTTTGCCTGACTTCATCCAGGTAGTCTGATTGAGATTCCGCGGGAAGGAACGTTGTCTTCATTCTTGCAACTCCTCTGCTAACAAGTGGCCTTCGCTGCAAACAGCATACTGGAAGGAAACCGCGCTGAGGTTAACAACTGGTGAATATTTTGTTAAAAAGAAGCAGGCTGTACGGGAATATTAATGGCTGTGTCAGCCCTTGCGCCGGTAGGCGACGATTTCTTCCGTGTCTTCAAATTTTTCCATCCCCAGATTGTTGATCACATATTGATCGATATTTTTCAGCTCCCGGGGTTCAATATGGGTGGGGGTATGGTATACCTCGCTCCCGACAATTTCCACGGGATAAAGTTTGTGGACGACGATATATGCAATCTGGAATTTGTCCATGGCTTCCTTAATGACTCGGGGGTCCAGGTCGTCCCGGGACGGTGATGATGAGGGATCAGATAAATAATCCACAATCGGCGCTCTCGCCATCTCATAAATAAGTTCTTTCGGGGCTCTGGCAACCACCCCACCCACCGTTGGCCTCATATGCACTATTTGATCAAGTTGAGTGATTGCGGCCACCCGCCCAATTTTTCCGGTGCTGGCGGTTTCCCACCCAAGCGGCAAGCTGATGACCGTGCCGGAAATTTCGCTAGCAGCGATCTCGCGCATAACTGGAGGAGGCTCGACAAGAACCATGCTTGCCGCCGGGGTTATTTCCACAAGGAAGACGATCAAAATCAAAGCCGCGGAAATTGTAACGGCTGCTCCCTGATGCCGGAATCGTCTCATCCTGTCAAAAATTGCGTTGGCGCCAAAGCCGGCCAGAATGGCCAGAGCCAGGGAAGCTATGACTATATAACGCGTCGGCGCCCTGACGGCATTGACGTACGGAAGTTGATTTATCAGGAGTAAGGGCATCGGTATTTGAGAGTTTTTACCGAACGCGCGCAGCGTCGGACCGAGCGCAAGGATCATGAAAACAACGGTTGTCAGAACCCACAACCTTATTTCACGGACTTTGCGATAAAGCACGGCGCCGATGCATGCCAGGCCCATGATGACCAGATCAAGATACGAGAGCTCCGCATGCGCCGAAAAATTGTCGGTTATGGATCGAAACGGCGTCGCAACCATATCGGAGCCGCCCTTCGGTATAAAAAAAGAAAGCGCGTCGGCAGAAAGGTTTGAGGAATACCCGGTGGACACCGTCAGCATGTCGTTATCTCCGGCTGATGTATCTTTAGCCGCCAGCAGCATCGGGGAAAAAAGAGCGGCGGCAACGGCCAGTATCAAGCCAAAGGCTGATGTGAGCGCAAACCATTTCCTTTTATCAGCCCGTTCCGCCCGCGGCAGCAGATAAAAAAGAAGATAAACAACGGAAAAGAAGATCAGAAAGATGGCATAGTGTTCGGTATCATACGCGGTTAACGCCAGGACCACTCCCGCCAAGCAGCAGTAAAGCCAACGTCGCCGTCTTTTGGCCGCCAGGGATTCACGCACCATCATGAGCAAGACCACGTAAACCGGGATGAGCATCGTCGCCATCAGATACAAATGGCTTGTCTGACTCATCCGGTAGGGCGAAAAGGCAAACAGGGCGCCGGCGATGAACGCCGGCAGCCGCCGTCCGATCACGCGATGGGCCAGCCAGTATGCGGACAAACCTGAAGACACAAAGGTGAGAATGACAACCAGATTGTACGCGGCCGCCAGCGATAAGAAATATTGTAAGGGTATGCCGATTGTCCCCAAAAGTTTCGGCATGACGTTAAATGTCAGATTGACGCCGTTGGGAAAAAACAGGTAGTGACAGTCAAGAAGGCTCTGGTTGAGGTCAACCAGAGCAAATTTCATCCACCAGAAGCTCCAGACACACAGGGAACCATCCTCGCCGCCGCCGATGAAGTAATCCCCGAAATGAAGGACTAGTGGATAGGTGCTGTAAAGCGCCATGCCTGAGTAGCCAAGAAATATAAGCACAAGAACGGTGAATTTGTTCCTGAAAAATTTCAAAGGACATCCGTTTGGCTGATCGTTAGAACCGGGAAGATGCTTGATGATGAATTGATGATGAATATATCATGTGCCGCCTTGACAATCCCCGGCGGCGGGACTAGTTTTATGGATGCAAAGCCGTATCCTCGTTAGGTGAGGCTCCAGCGCGGACACAGGCCGTTGCCCGGAAAGGTCCAAAGACCCCAACGGGTAGAACAGGCATTACCGGCATAAGGTTCTGCCCAAAACGGCTGAGAGCATAGGCGCGGGTTTTAATATCCGCTGCCGCTGCAATCTACGATGCGCTGTGCCAAAGCTTGTACGAGTTGGGGAAGGCCTTTGCGGGCGCGCCTGCGCGTGCCTGCCCGTTTTCGCGAGCCTCCCCCTGCGGGAGGTTTTTTTAGTTCGCGTGAAGGGCAGGTGATAGCATGTTTTTCCTCAGCAAACTACTGGGACAGCAGGTCAAGGATTCCCGCTCACAATCGGTGGGTGTGCTCGACGACATCGTTGTCACCATCAAGCGGAAGTATCCTTCGGCGACCAAGCTGGTCGTGAAGAAGGGCCGTCAGAAGATGCTGCTGCCCTGGCAGCTGGTGCGCAACTTCGAGGAATCACAGACGATGCTGCGCCTGCCCGAGAGCGAGCTCAAGGCGGTCGAGCCCGAGGACGGCGAGATCTTCCTTGCCGGCGACATCCTCGACAAGCAGATCGTCGATACCGAGGGCCACAAGCTCATCCGCGTCAACGACCTGCAGCTGGCCCGCGCCAACGGCAGCCTGCGCGTCGTCGGCGTCGATATCTCCGGCGGCGCCATCATGCGCCGTCTGGGCCTCTCGAAGCTGGCCGAGCGTCTGTCGCGCCGGGTTGAACCGCACCTGCTCGACTGGAAGGCGGTGGAGCCGGTGAGCGGGGGCGAAGCCGGCATGAAGCTGCAGGTGACGCACGACAAACTGGCGCTGCTGCACCCCGCCGACATCGCCGACATCGCCAACGAGCTCTCCCCGGAAGAGCGGGTCGCCGTGGTAGAGTCGCTCGAGGACGAGATCGCCGCCGACACCGTCGAGGAGATGCACCCCAACTTCCAGGCGATACTGCTCAACGACATGGACGAACGCAAGGCCGCGACCATCCTCTCCAACATGGATCCTGACGACGCCGCAGACCTGCTGGCCGACCTGCCGGAAGAAAAGGCCGCGTCGCTGCTGGCCTCGATGCGCCTCAAGGAGGCGCGCGACGTCAAACAGCTGCTGCGCTACGAGGAAGACACGGCCGGCGGCATCATGACCACCGAATTCGTGCCGCTGCCGCCGGGAATGACAGCCGGCCAGGCCATCGGCCGCCTGCGCGAGCTCGAGCCTGACGCCGAGACCATTTATTACATCTACGTCGTCGATGACGACGGCCATCTCGCCGGCGTCGTCTCGCTGCGCGACCTGCTGCTCGCCCGCCGCGACCAGAGGGTCGAGGAGTTCATGGAGCATCACCTGATCAGCATCCGCACCGACACGCCGCTGGAGGAAGTAGCACAGGTCGTCGCCAAGTACAACCTGCTGGCGGTGCCGGTCACCGATGAGGACAACATTCTCCGCGGCATCATCACCGTCGATGACGCCATCGATATCATCCTTCCCCTCTCCTGGAAAAAACGGCTGCCGAAGATCTTCGGCTAGCCTGGGCCTGACCCATGCGCCGTTTTAAGCTACTTCGCCGTTTCGGCCGCCCGCGGATGCCGAGCGTCAACATGAGCCGTCCCCGGCTATCGTCGCTGCCGTCTCCCCGGCTGTCGGCGCTGCCGCTGCCGCGCATCGGCCGCACCCGCCTGCTGCTGTTCCTGGCGATGATGGGCCCAGGGCTGATCACCGCCAACGCCGATAACGACGCCGGCGGCATCGCCACATACTCCATCGCCGGCGCGCGCTTCGGCTACGGCATGCTGTGGATGCTGCTGCTGATCACGTTCAGCCTGGCGGTGACCCAGGAGATGGGCGCGCGCATGGGAGTGGTCACCGGCCAGGGCCTGGCGGCGCTCATCCGCGAGCGCTTCCGCCTGAAGCTTACCGTCTTCGCCATGACCGCGATGCTGATAGCCAACCTGGGCACTACCATCGCTGAATTTTCCGGCATCGCCACCAGCTTCCAGCTCTTCGGCGCATCCAAGTATTACACCGTGCCCTTCATCGCGGTCATGATCTGGCTGCTGGTGGTGCGGGGCTCCTACAAGATCGCCGAGCGGGTCTTCCTGGTCTTCTCAAGTTTTTACCTGGCGTACGTGGTATCGGGCGTCCTGGCGCATCCGGACTGGGCCCAGGCGCTGCACAGCACGGTTGTGCCCACCTTCCAGCTGAACTCCGCCTACATCCTGCTGTTCATCGCCGTCATCGGCACCACCATCACGCCCTGGGGCCAGTTCTTCATCCAGGCCTACGTAGTCGACAAGGGAATATCGATCAAGCACTACCGCTATACCAGGGCGGAGGTGATCATGGGCGCGATCGTGACCGACGTCGTGGCTTTCTTCATCATCGTCGCCTGCGCCGCCACCATCTACTCGACCGGCGGCGACATCAACAGCGCCGAGGACGCCGCGCTGGCGCTGGTGCCGCTGGCGGGGCAGTTCGCCTCCAAGCTCTTCGCCTTCGGACTGCTGAACGCCTCGGTGCTGGCCGCCGGCATCCTGCCGCTGGCCACCGCCTACGCCATCTGTGAGGCCTTCGGCTTCGAGTCCGGGGTCAACCGTTCGTTCAAGGAGGCGCCGATCTTCCACGGCATCTTCACCGCCTCGATCGTGGTGGGGGCGCTGGTGGCGCTCATCCCCAACGTGCCGCTGCTTGCCATCATGGTTCTGGCCCAGGACGTCAACGGCATCCTGCTGCCACTCATCCTCATCTTTGTCATGGTGATCGTCAACGACCGCGGCATCATGGGCAAGTACGCTAACGGCCGCCTCAACAACCTGATCGCCGGGACCACGACCGTGGCGCTGATCATATTGAGCGTGCTGCTGGTCATCACCAGTTTCTTCACCTAGCCGCGCCGGCTCCTGATCCGCGGATTTGCAACCTTTCGACCGCGGCGGCGTCTAAAAGTTCATGGAAAACAAATTTGAGGAGGCGAAAATGACCGCCGAGGAACGCGCCCAGCGCATAGAGCAACTGAAATCAGAATTAAGCGAGCTGAGGAAGGTCAAGACCTCGCACGGAGGCCACGCTATCGACTTCCAGATGCTGGAGATCGAGGACGAGATAGCCGAGCTGAGAAGCGCGGCCGCCGAGTAGACCCCGCAGCCACCGAGTAAGACCCCAAGCCGCGGCCGCAACGGCCAGAAAAATCTTTTGATCGGCTAGAGGGAACGAATCCAGGGACGCGTCACCGCGCGTCCCTTTTTTTGTGCCCATGCCCCGAAAAGGGATGCACGCCTATTCCCTCTCCTCGAGCCGCGGGATAAAGGCGGCCGCCAGCATCGCCAGCGCCACCAGCACGATCGTGAACAGGAACACATCCTGAAATCCCTGTGAGAATGCCGCCCGCATCAGCGGGTCGCCGGAGAACTGGCCGGCGCTGTCGGCCGACGAGACCGCAGCCGCCTGGGCGGCGGGAACCCCCATGCCGATCAGATGCGCGCTGACGCGCCAGGAAAGTACGGCGCTGACGATGGCGATGGCGAACGAGCCGCCGACAAATCGGCTCATCTGCGGCAATGAAGAAGCCACCCCCTGTTTGTCAGCGGGGGCATCATGCAACGCCGCTGTCGTTACTGGCGCGTTGGTGAGCCCCAGGCCGACGCCCATTATCGCTATGGCGATGCCCATGGTCACCGTGGAGACATCGACGGATATTACCCGCGATACCGCGTAGATCCCGATGGCGGCGATCGAGAGTCCCAGCAGCGGCGTATTGCGCGCGCCGATCTTTCCGGTGAGACGTCCCCCCAGGGGCGCCATCAGAAGAAACGTCAGCGCCAGCGGCGCCATCTTCAGTCCCGTGACCGCCGGCGAGTTGCCGGCGACTGTCTGGAAGAGGAAAGGCAGCAGGACGAAGGCCCCGAAGAGAGCCCCTGAGGAAAAGAAGGCGGTGATGTTGGCGCTCACCAGAGAGCGGATACGAAATAGCCCGAGGTCGATCATCGGCCGCGGTGCGCGCGTCTCCCAAAACAGGAACAGCGCCAGCAAAACCGCGAAGGCTGCGAAACCCGCCAGCGTCCTGGCATCGTTCCATCCCCACGACCCGCCCTGGCTCAAAGCCATCAGACCGCAAAAGAGGCCCGAAGACAAAAGCGCCGCGCCGGGCACATCGAAACCCCTGACGCCGCCGCGCCCGGCAGCAGCCGGCGTTTCATATTCCCTCAGCACCAGGAAGGCAACAGGAGCGATCAGCGCGCACAGGGGCACGGCGATCAGGAAGACGCTGCGCCATCCCAGGGCCTGAACCAGGAAGCCGCCGCTGACAAAACCAACGGTGGGCGCCGCGCCCATCAGACCGCCCATCAGCCCCAGGGCCTGGGCGCGGTCGCGTCCGGGAAAGGCCGACATCACAAACGCCAGCGACATCGGCGACAGGGCGCTGGTGCCGATGGCCATGATGCCGCGGCCGGCGATGAGGCTCTCGGCGTTCCAGGCGAAGGTACAGAAGACCGACATGGCGGCGAACAGCAGAAGTCCGGCGATGAATATCCGCTTGTGCCCGAAGATGTCGCCAGCCCGCCCGGATACCGGCATGAAGGTCGCCTGCATGATCATGTAGATGGAAGCGACCCAGGCGGTGGTGCTAATGCTGGAGCCGAACTCGGTGGAGATATCGGGCAGCGCGATGTTGACTATCGACGAACTGAGGATGGCCATCATCATGCCGGCGGCCACCGTGACCAGCACCAGCCAGCGGTACTGCGGATGGAACCTGACTTTGTGGCTCAGGCTTGCGGACATGCGGTGATTATATAATCACCGCCGCCCTATTACGTGCCGGCAGCCTTTGCCTCCGGGCGCCGCCCTATTACGTCTGCCGGCTGAAGGTAGTGACGGCGATCGCCACCATCACCACGGAGAGCAGCGCGATGACAGCGATATCCGTAGAAAAGGCGTAGCGGGAAGGCACGCCAACCAGCATTATGCTCCTCAGGGCGTCGACGCCATAGGTAAGCGGATCGATCTTTGACAGCGCGTCCATCCATCCCGGCGCGTTGGCCAGCGGGAACATGGCGCCGGAGATGAAGAACATGGGCATCATGATGAAGTTCATGATCATCTGGAATCCCTGCATGCTCTTGAGCCGCGAAGCCACCAGCACTCCCAGCCCCGTCATGGAGCAGGCGACCAGAAACAGCGTCGGGATCAGCTCCGCGATGATCAGCGGCGACAGCGATACACCCGCGAACGGGGCCAGCAGCAGCATGATGCACCCCTGAAAGGAGGCGATGGTGGCGCCGCTGACTACCTTGCCCACGGCGATGCTCCAGCTGGGGACCGGAGCCACCAGCATCTCCTTGAGGAAACCGAACTCGCGGTCCCAGACGATCGAGACCGAAGCGAACACGCCGGCGAACAGCACCGTCATCCCCAGGATTCCCGGAAACATGAAAGTCTTGTAGTCAAGCGTGCCGCCGCCGACCGGCAGGTTGGCGCCGATGGTGGAACCCAGCCCCTGCCCCAGGATGAAGATGAAGATGATCGGCGAGGCCAGCGAGCCGATGATGCGCGCGCGGTCGCGGAAATGGCGCTTCAAGTCCCGCAGCCAGATTATGTATACAGCCCGGAATCGTTTCATCGGTGGCCTCCCATCGAACGGCGCCGCCGAATGCGTGTTTTCATCGCGTCCATCTTGTCGACCGATTCCTCACGTATCTGCTTGCCGGTCAACCCCAGGAAGACGTCGTCGAGGGTAGGCTCGCGGACGGCCACGGAGAGGATCTCGGTAGTCAGGCCTTTGAGGATCTGCGGCAACAGCGTGCGTCCGTTGGGCGCCTCTAGATAGATTCGGTCTCCGGCGGGGCCCGAGGTGTCGGCCGAGACCGGCTTCACCGTGGCCTCCAGCTGGAATTTTTCCTTCAGCTCCGCGACCGTGGCCGCCGCGTCGGCGGAACGCAGGGTGATGATGTCGCCGCCGACGCCGTGCTTGAGGACCCCGGGGGTGTCCAGAGCCACGATCTTGCCGCTGTCGATGATGGCGATGCGGTCGCAATTCTCCGCTTCTTCCATGTAATGGGTTGTCAAAAATACTGTTATGTCGTATTCGGCCCTAAGCTCGTGCACATGCTCCCAGATGGCGCTCCGCGTCTGGGGGTCGAGACCCAGGGTCGGCTCGTCGAGGAACAGCACGTGCGGATAGTGCATGAGCCCGCGCGCGATCTCCAGCCGCCGCTTCATGCCTCCGGAATAAGTCTCGACCCGGTCGCGTGAGCGATCCAGAAGCCCGACCATGCCCAGCACGCGTTGCGCACGCGATTCACGTTCGCCCGGCGGCACGTTGTACAACATGGCGTGGAACTCGAGGTTCTCACGCGCCGTCAGCTGGTCGTCGAGGGTCGGATCCTGGAAGACGATGCCGATCGACTGCCGCACGGCATCCTGCTGGGTGGCGATATCGAAACCGTTGAGCGTTGCCGTTCCCGACGTCGGCTTGAGCAGGGTGACCAGCATGCTGATGGTGGTGGTCTTGCCGGCGCCGTTCGGCCCCAGAAAACCAAAGATCTCCTTGCGGCCGATGGAAAAGCTGACCGCGTCCACAGCCGTGAAGCCGTTGAATTTTCGCGTCAGCCGGTCGACCTCTATGACCGCGCCTGACGATGCCGGCGGACGCCCTGCCACCGCCGCTGCCGCTTCAGCCGCGCGGGCAGTTTCCGCCGCGCTGGCCGCTTCAGCCGCGCGGGCAGTTTCTTCCGTAGCTTCCTCCGTGCTCATTCTTCCTCCTTGCGGGCTATCTCTTCCATCTTGGTGAGCCGCGCCATCGCCCGCGAAACAAACTCGGAGACCTGCTCCGCCTTGATCACGTTCAGCGCCCCGCCCCGCATACCCGAGAAGATCAGCAGCTTGTCGCCCTGCTTGATGTCCATCTCCTGGCGGGCGTCGGCGGGAATGACGATCTGCCCCCGCTCGCCCACGGTCGCCGAGCCCCAGAACTGTGGATCGGGGTGGTTGTTTTTGGCCATCTGACTCAATCCTTTAGTCGTGGGAAAAGTATGATAATTCATATTAGTATTCCTTGTCCTACGCCGCAAGGCCATTCGGAAAGCTTCCCTTTTCTTATTGTTTAGTTCCACGCAAACGGGTAATGAAAGAGGTATGGATACAAAGTCCGAATCTTGCGTGAGGAGGTGAATAAAATGGCACTTGTAAGACGTACACCATACAGGGAACTGCTGGATATGCCCCACGAGATGACGAGCCTGTTCGGCCGCCCCTTCAGGTCGCTGCTGGGGGAGCCCTTCCTGGGGCTCGAAGCCATGCGCGTGCCAACGGACATCTATTCCAAGGGTGACGACATGTTCGTGCGGATGGAACTGCCGGGCATCAAGGCCGAGGATGTTGACATTACTCTGGCCGACCACATGCTCACCATCACCGGCCAGCGCGAGGAGGACAAGGAGATCAGGGAGGATGATTTCTATCGCCGCGAGCGCACTTATGGCAGCTTCGAGCGGACCGTGCCGCTGCCGGACAAGGTAAGCGAGAAAGACATCGAGGCCGGCTTCGAGGACGGCGTGCTCGAGATCAGGATCAAGGGCGCCGTGGAAGCGGTGCCGGCGAAACACATCGAGGTCAAGGGAAGCAAGCCCGAGGGCAAACGAATAAAGGCGAAGAAGAAATAAGCGGCTGCATTCCAGCTATGCGTTCCAATTGAAAAAAAAGACGGTCCCGGGGGGCCGTCTTTTTATGCCTGTGGCATCAGCGTATCGTCGGTGGAGCTTAGCAGCATGAAGACTTCGCTCAGGTGCTCGAGCGTCACCATCCCCAGCAGTCGCTTGTTCTTCACCACCGGGATGGCCTTGATGCCGCTCGAGTTCATCTTCTCGTAGACCTCCGAGAAACGGGCCTCGGCGTCAACGACCGGGAATTCTTTTTCCATGACCTGCTCGACGGTCGTGTGCGCCCCCAGCTGGTGCAGGCCGCCCAGCAGCTTGGCGCGCGTCAGCACCCCGACTATCCGGCCGCCGTCAACCACCGGGAAGTCTTCCTGGTAGGCATGGAGCACGATCGCAACCACGTCGCTCAGCGTTTGATCCGGGGCCACGGTCTTGGTATCTTCCTCGACCGCCTGGCCCACGGTCAGCCTCGACAGCACCGTCTTCATCTCGGCGGCGGCACCCTCCTGCTCGGCTCCCATATAGATAAACACGGCGATGATTACCCAGAGCCAGGCTCCCTGCAGCAGACCCGCGATTCCGAAGATAAAGGCGAACACCTGGCCGGTGGTGACCGCGGCGCGGGTCGCTGACACGTAAGACATGCGCTGCGCCAGCAGGCTTCTGAGCACGCGGCCTCCATCGAGCGGGAAAGCCGGCAGCAGGTTGAAGACCGCCAGCAGGAAGTTGATAAGCAGCATATAACTGACAAAGCCCTGCAGCGAGATGCCGGTGAGTACGTCGGCGTTGGTGAAGGCGCCATAGGCGCCGTCGACCTGATTGGGCACCAGGTAGAGGAATGGTATAAGGAGAATACCGATGATGACGTTGCTGACGGGGCCGACGATTGTCACCCAGAATTCCTTCTTGGGGTCGTCGGGCATGTTCTTCAGCAGCGAGACGCCGCCGATCGGCAGGAGGGTGATGCTCGCCACCTCGCCGCCGTAGTACTGCGCCATGCGCGAGTGGCAGAGCTCATGGATGACGACGCAGAGGAACAGCGCCGAGATCAGGACGGCTCCGTAGACCGCGCCCGCCCATCCCTGATGGTAGCCCACGCCCCAGATATAGGCGGCGTAGACAATAATCAGAAAAAAGGTGATGTGGACGCGCAGCTCGATATCAAAGACGCGCCCGATCTTGAAAGACCATTTCATGCTTCATTAATACCCGCCGGGGGTGATGGCAAAACTAGGGCAAGCACCAAAAGGGTGTTAGAGAGGAAAAACGGCGGCGGAAAATTCGTCCGGTCCGGGAGCCCACAATCTGCATAAAGGGTGTTAATAAACTCTCAAGGCGCTCCGCATCCCTAAAAGTTGCCTTCCACCCCCCCTTGGAAAGCCCTCGCTTCTGAGTTAGCCTCCCCGAAGCTGAGCTAGCAGACTGTGGGCAGCCCGGGCACGGTGACTGATGCGGTTTTTCTCTTCGGCAGGAATCTGGGAAACCGTTAATTTTTTATTCGCGGGAATGAAAACCGGGTCGTAGCCGAAGCCGCTGCGCCCGCGCGGCGCCTCGGCGATAGATCCCTCGAAGTCGCCGCGGGCGACCAGCTCTCCGTTCGAAGCTGAAACGCAGACGAGCACGCAGACGAACCGCGCCCGCCGGTCGCTCTTTCCCTTCAATTCGGCCAGCAGCTTGTCGACGTTGCCGGTGTCGGTAGCGCCCTCGCCGCCGTAGCGGGCGGAGTGAATCCCCGGAGCGCCGCCCAGCGCCTCGACCTCGAGGCCGGAGTCGTCGGCCATCACCCAGACTCCGGGCCCGGCGACAGTCGCGCTTTCAGGACCGGCCCGGAGCTGCCAGAGCACCGATTCGGCCTTCAGGCGGGCGTTCTCCTCGAAAGTAGAGCCGGTCTCCTCGGGAAGCTCGATGCCTCCGGGCATGGGCAGAACCCGGACGCCGGGAAGAAGATCGGCGAACTCGCGCGCCTTGTTGGCGTTCGAGGTAGCTATTATTATCGTGATTTCCATGTAATCGGCCATTGTGATATTGACTTCCCAACACGTTATACTAAGGTTTGGCCTGGATGGAATCAGGCACATACCTCGGGGCAAACGGCAGCAAGGAAGATACCATAATTCGCGGTAAAATCACCAACGCCCGTATAGTTACGGCCGGCGCCGATGTCGATGAGCAACCGGCGGCGAAGGGTAAACCTCAAACCACGAAGATTCACCCGCTTTTCCGTTTCCTGGTCGTGCTCGTGCTGGCGACCGTGCTGGTCCTGATCGGACTCGGCTGGCTCGCGGCCTCGAGGGCCGAGGCGGGATCGGTCTGGATCGAGGACTGGGCGCCCCTAAACCAACACTCCCCACCGTCAACTCCGACGGATAAATGGAATTTCCATACTTATAACATCTATCCGGATCCAGCCAACCCGCTGGCGCCGCCATCGACCGACTCATACTCCTTCACGACCACCGCCAACCCGAATCCTGGCGGTCCACCCATACCGACATTAATCATGCAGGGCAACGCCTGGGGCCTCGAAAGCAAGCAGCATTTCAACCAGGGCGCCCCGATCGCCGTCGAGAGCATCGTCAAATTCGATGCCACCGATTCCAGCACGGGCGTTTCAAAGCGAACCCCCGGGATGGCCGGCATCGCAATATATGACGGTGAGAGCGGCAAGTATGAAGAGATATCCCTGGAGGACTATCTGGATAGCGGCGACTCCATGAGTCCCTCCAACCTGCGGGTCTGGCGGCGCACCGAAGCCCAAGCCACTACGCTGCCTCTCCCAAGCACCGGCAATTTCGTCAACGTGACCCGCGATCATAACCATTCTTTCAGGCTGCGACTGGAATACGACGGCCGGGGAACCTGGCGTTTTTATGCCTACGATGTTGATACCGGCGAGGGCGGACTGCTCTACACCGCCACCAACCGGTATCAGGCCACGGCGCCTAATATTTTCTTCCTCGGGGTGGCCTTTGACAGCACTGGGCACGAGGCGTTGGGAGACCCTCACATCAGGTTCACGGCTTCGTTTCAAAAGGTCACCGCGCAGGCCAATTACAACCTGTTTTCGGGAACCTCGTGGGTCGATTTCCTGAGCCTTGTCGAGACAACTCCTTCGCAAGCCTTTCAGGTTGATACAAACAATGGAGCATGCCCCTGGGCCTCGGCGGGCCCCCCACAGTGCGACTATATTCAGCTCTCGCATCAACCGACGCCAAACGATGCTTCGTTTGCCGAGTATGGATACATCGACACTCCCGTTATCTCCAGGACCGACCCGTCCAACCAGACCTGGGGCGAGGTTCTGTTCAATACAGCCCTCAACGGGGGCGACGTCAAGCTTCAGGTTCTCGACGCGGATGGCAACGTCGTCAGTGACCTGTATCTGCCCGGAAACAGCGGCGGCTTCCGCAGCAGTCCCATCGGGCTAGCCTGGCTGGATCCGATCCTATTCCCCCAGATCAAGCTGCGAGCCTGGTTGACCAGGGGCCCGGCCCCGGCCTATCTGTCGCAATCCCCCCAGTTGCTTGACTGGACCCTTACTTTTGGCAAGCGCAGTTATTTTTCCTGGTACGACATGCAGACGCCCGGAATGAAGGACTGGCTGCTGATGTCGAACGCGGCCATATACTCCACCAGCTCACACTTCCAGACGCAACTGGGAGTAAGGGGCGCCGGCCCATCGAGCTATAACGTGGCGGCGCCGGGGACTTCGACGATGCAGACCTTCCCTGGATCCATGAACGGGCCGCTGATGGTGAATACGCTGTCGGGTCTGCCCCAGGTGATCTCGCAACGGGTGCTCCTCGGAGATTCACTGGAAGAGACGCTGTCGATCCCGCAGGACAAGATATCGGATAAATATTTCTGGACCTGGTACGACATGCAGACGCCTGGCTACAAGGACTGGATTGTCATCTCCAACCCCGATTACGCCAGCCCGGTCAACTACGAGATCAGGATGCCCGGCGTCGATCCGAACACTACGCCGGGCGCCAGGGGCACTATCGAGCCCGGTGGCCGCGCCACGCCGCTTTTCCCGGGAGTTATAGGAGGCCCGGTCGTGGTTCAGGCGTGCAGCGCCGCCTTTGCCCCTGACGGTAGTTGCAGCAGCCCCGCCAAAATCATGGCATCACAGCGTGTACTCATGTTTGACGATACCGCTTTCAACGAGGTCAACGGTACTCCGGCAAGCGACCTCAAGGACAATTATCTCTGGACCTGGTACGACCAGCAGTCACCGGATGCCAAAAACTGGGTGCTGGTTGCCAATCCCAGCGCCGGCGGCTCCGTCAACTATCAAATCAGTATCGCCGGGGGCTGCAACAGCGGCGACGCCAGCCGCTGCCAGTACGGCACGTTGCAGCCCATGGGGGATGCTGAAGGGCGCGACCGGGTGACGCCGACCTTTCCAGGCGTCATGGGTGGCCCCGTCGAGGTTAGGGGCTGTGGCGCCGGCTTTGCCTCTGACGGCAGTTGCAGCAGCCCGGCCAACGTCATCGCCTCACAGCGAACCCTGTGGGACAAATCTTTCGAAGAGGTTCCGGGATTCGCGGATGTTTCAACGCCCTCCCCGTCGCTGTCGAGCTCTTACCACTGGACCTGGTACGACAATTATTCCACGGGGTCAAGAAACTGGGTCGTGGTGACCAACCCCAACTCCGAGAGCGTCGCCGTGCAAGTTCTCGTTAATGGCGTTGTCAGGGGAACCTACGGGCTGGCGGCCGATGGCGGCATGGTCACGCCGAGCTTCGGAGGGTTGATGGGGGGTCCGGTTGAGGTGAGGGCTTACGTCACCGGCGGCAACTACGCCATGAGTGGCGACCGGCGGCCGGTGCTAGCATCGCAACGAGTACTCTGGAACAACCACATTAACGAGGTCCTGGGAACGGTGCTGGACCCCTAGCCCTTGAGCCCCGCCGTCACCCGCAGCTGCTCGGTGGCGATCTGCTCTATCCCCGCGCCGGCCAGATCGATGAGCTCATCGAGGGTTGCGCGGGTGAAGGCTGTCTTCTCCGCGGTGGCCTGCAGCTCGACGACCTCGCCGCTGCCGGTCATGACCACGTTCATATCAACCTCAGCGGTGCTGTCCTCGGCGTAATCGAGATCGACGACCGGCTGTCCCTCCCAGACCCCGACGCTGACCGCGGCCAGCGAATCCTTGAGCGGCATGTCGGTGATGAGGTCCTGGTCGACCAGGTGAGCCAGAGCCAGGTAAAGCGCGACGTAGGCTCCCGAAACCGAGGCGCAGCGGGTGCCGCCGTCGGCCTGGATGACATCGCAGTCAAGCCAGATGGTGCGCTCGCCCAGGGCGCGCATGTCGACGACGCTCCTGAGGCTGCGGCCGACGAGGCGCTGGATCTCCAGGGTGCGGCCGCCCTGCTTGCCCTTGACGGCTTCACGGAAGGTGCGCTGCGGCGTTGAAGCCGGCAGCAGGCTGTACTCGGCCGTGACCCAGCCGTTGCCGTGGCCGCGCATCCAGTTGGGCACGCCGTCCTGGATCTTGGCGGCGCAGATGACCTTGGTCTTGCCGGCCTCGATCAGCACCGAGCCCTCCGCGAACTCGAGAAAACCGGGAGTGATCTTGAGCGGGCGTATCTCGCCGTAGTTGCGGCCATCCGGCCGTTCGACCGCCATTATAGCCTCTGCTCCAGGCCGATGATCTCCGGGTTCCTCTTGAGCATGACGAACAGCGGCGCCGCCAGCACGGCCATGACGCCGAGCTCGCCGATGCCGACAGTGAAGGCCGTCGGCCAGAAGAGGACTCCGTCCTCGGGAGCGCTTGCCAGCATGATGATGAGCGCTACTCCCAGCGCGTTGAATATCACCGGGGCGGCGAGGCTGCCCAGGCCGATCCAGCGTGAACCGGCGAGATGGATGACGACCGCCGACGCCAGCGTCAGCCCGGCGCCCAGGGTAAGGTCGAGGATGCCGAAGGGGCTGCCGATCGCGTTGGCGATGATGCAGCCGATCCAGAGCCCGGGGACCGCGGCGATGTCAAAAGCCGCCAGCGGCATCAACATCTCCGAGATGCGGAACTGCACGGCATTGTAACTAACCGCATTGAGCCCGGGGGTCACGGTAAGAACGACATACATGGCGGCGATGACTCCGCCGCGCGTCACTGTCTTTAAGTTCACGCCACACCAATCCTTTCCAGCTGAGCTGTATCGACTCGTCGCACGTTCTCGAACGGCATCTGTAAAAAGCGTGCGCCAACTTCCACGAAAGTATCAACCTCACCGGTGCACAGGAATGAATACTTGCCTTCCCTGGCCGGGTCGTTGCCTATCTCCTTGCGTTCCAGGACCTCGCCGACCTCGCGCGCGATTTCCTCGGCGGAGTTTACCAGAGTTACGTCCCTGCCAAAAACCCGCTGCAGCATCGGGGTCACCAGGGGATAGTGCGTGCATCCCAGGATGACCGTGTCGACACCCGCCTCCTTGAGCGGCGCCGCGTAGCTCTTTACCGTCTCGACCATCTCTGGTGAGGAGACGTCGCCGCTCTGGATCATCGAGGCCAGCCTGGGGCATGGCTGTGAGTAGACTTCAAGGCCGGCGTCGAGATTGAGCAGCGAACGCTCATAGCTGCCGCTGGCAACGGTGGCCTCGGTAGCCAGGACGCCGACGCGGCGGTTGCGGGTGGCCTGCGCCGCGGCCTGGGCCTCGGGATGGACGGCGCCGATGATCGAGGCGCTCAGCGTCTCCTGCAGCCAGGGCAGCGAAGCCGCCGTGGCCGAATTGCAGGCGACTACCAGCAGCTTGACGTCCAGGGCCAGCAGGTGAGAAGCGATCTGAAAGGCGAAAGCCCTGATCTCTTCGGCGCTGCGCGGTCCATAGGGAAAACGGCCGGTGTCGCCGAGGTAGATGAAATCTTCGTGAGGATGTGAGACCAGGCATTCGTGCAGGACGGTCAGCCCGCCCACTCCTGAGTCGAACATGCCTATCGGGCGCGGGTCCAAATCAGCGCCTTCTGCGGCGGCCACCCCGTCCGCCGCGCCCGCCGCCGGGACGCCGCGCAGCCCTCTGCCCGCCCTTGGCCTCGGCGCCTTCGCCGCCTTTTTCTGACGGCTTGCCGCCGGTCTTTTCCGTGGTATTGTCGCTGACGCTGGCGCCGGCTTTGTTGCCATTCCTGTCAGCGGGCCTGTTGCTTCCCCGGTCGCCCGCAGCGGCCTTGGCCTGCGGCCTGCGGCCGCCGCTGCCCCTGCCCCGGTCGCCGCCTCCGCGGGAACGGTCGCGGTCAGGACGGGGGCGCGAGCCCCTGGAGCGGTCGCTCTCGCTTCTGGGTCGAGCAGCCTCGCCTCTGGGGCGTGCGGCGCTGCCGGAGAGCTGTTCCTCGCCTTCACTTGCAACGGGCGCCGCTTCGCGGGGTCGCTCCGATGCCGCCTTGATCTCTTCCAGGGAAGCCTCGGTCTGTCCGGCCTCTCCCAGGTTGACCAAGACTTTTTCCTTGGGCACCAGGTAATCGACGACCCGGCCTTCGCCCTTGTCGGTCATGACAACCGTGCCCTTGTTGGGACAGCGGCATTTGAAATCCTTGTAAGCTTCCTGCTCGTACTTGAGGCAGCACATCAGCCGCCCGCAGATTCCGGAGATCTTCATCGGATTGAGGGGAAGGTTCTGTTCCTTGGCCATCTTGATCGAGACCGGCTGCTGATCGCCGGCGAACATGGTGCAGCACATGCGCCGGCCGCAGGGGCCGTAGCCGCCGATGAGGCGGGCCTCGTCGCGAACGCCCACCTGGCGGAACTCGATGCGGGTGCGGAATTTCTTGGCAAGGTCCTCGACCAGTCTGCGGAAATCCACCCGCTCCTCGGCGAAGAAAGAGATGATGATCTTGCCGCCATCGAAAACGACCTCGGTGTTGATCAGCCGCATGTCCAGGCCGTAGTCCGAGATCTTCTCTTCACAGACCTGGCCGACGCGCACCGCCAGTTTTTCGTTGCGCTCCACAGCCGACAGATCGCTGTCGGTGGCCTTGCGCACGACTTTTTCCAGGGGCGCCACGACCTCCTCGGGCGGCAGCTCGTGGTTGGCGACGACGACCTTGCCGATCTCGATGCCGCGGCTGGTCCTGACTATTACCTGGTCGGCGACATCTAGCTCGAGGCCGGCCGGATCGAAGGAATAGACCTTGCAGCCATTCCTGAATACGACTTCTGCGACTTCCGGCACTACAAAACCTCCTGCAACTGATAGAACATGGCCTGCAAAGCAAGCTCCAATTCCACATTATAGCTCAGTTTCGAGCGGGCGGCCTCGATGGCCTCCAGCGCCCGGCGATAGTTATCGAGCTTCGACGGCAGCGCCAGATTCTCCAGCTCGAGCTCGTAATCGCGGTTGAGGACGGCGTCGCCGGCGCCGGCCGCCATCGCCATCATGTCGCGGAACCAGGACTCGAGGAAATCGAGCGCCAGGTACAGCTCGCGCCGCTGCGCCTGGCCGGCGCGGCGGTGGGCGTCCTGCTCGCGGCGCTTCTTCGGCGCCGCCAGGAACCCCTCGGGCACGGCTTCCTCGGCATCTTCTTCAGCGGTCTCGCCCGCCTGGGCGGCGGCGGCCATGATCCCGGCGGCCATCTGGCTGGCGCCGCCCTCCCAGCCGCCACGGCTGAGGTTCTCACCGATCTGCAGGTAGCTCTGGCGGCGCTCCGGCAGACCCGGCTCGATACATAACGCCCTGGCCAGCTCCAGGCCGCCGCGGCAGACACGGGCATAGGCCTGGGCGACCACCTCGCTCACCTGATAGTGCTCGAGCAGGAAGGTTTCGATATCGGCGGCCGGCACAGGCCCGAAACGCACCGGCTGGCAGCGTGAGACGATCGTCGCCAGGGTGCCGTCGGCGTGCTCGGCCAGCAGCAGGAAGAAAACGAAGGGCGGCGGCTCCTCGAGCGACTTGAGAAAGGCGTTGGCGCTCTCTGAATTGAAGCTGCCGGCGCCCCTGATGATGAAGACGCGCGCCCGGCTCTCGTGCGGCCGCAGGTTGAGGTTACGGTTGATCTCCCGAACCTGGTCCACGGTTATGAACGAGCCGACCGGCGCGATGACCTCGATGTCGGGATGGACGCCCCTGGCCGCCTTCACGCAGGAAGGGCATTCGCCGCAACCACCCTGCTCGCAGCAGAGCGCCGCCGCGAACTTCAGCGCTGCCGGGAACTTGCCGACGCCACGCGGGCCGTGGAAAAGGTAGGCGTGGCTCGGCTCTCCCTGGCTGACGGCGGCGGCGAGCATGCGTGCGGCCTGGTCCTGGCCGATGAGGCCTTTGAAGATTGTAGGCAGCTCAGTCATAAATCCTTCGGGGAATTTTTCCGGCGGATCGGCGCTACAGTTCCAGGCCCAGCCGCTCGCTGCAGACCTCCACGACGCGGGCGTGTACTTCCTCGATACTGCCGCCGGCGTCGATGCCGGCTATCCTTCCGGGATACATCTCCTCGAGCTTGCGGTATCCGTCTTCGACTTTCTGATGGAAGTCGAGCGGCTCCCCCTCGATGCGGTCCTCGGCGGTGCCGCGTCCGGCCAGGCGCTCGCGTGACGCCGCCACCCCTAGGTGAAATACGAAGGTGAGGTCGGGCATGAGGCCGCCGGTGGCGCCCAGGTTGAGGTCGAGGATGCGGTCGATGCCCAGCTCGCGGGCGATCCCCTGATAGACCAGCGAAGAGTCGATGTAGCGGTCGGAGAGAACGATCTTGCCCTGCATCAGCGCCGGCTTGATGACTTCCCTGACCAGCTGCACGCGGGCGGCGGCGTAAAGCAGGGCCTCGGTCCAGGCGTCCATGTTGGCATGCTCGGGGCCAAGGAGTATCTCGCGGATCTGCTCCCCCAGCGGCGTGCCCCCGGGCTCGCGGACGCTGAGCGTGGCGACGCCGGCGGCGGCAGCGGCGTCAGCCAGCAGTTTCAGCTGGGTCGATTTGCCGCTTTGATCGATTCCCTCAAAAGTGATGAAGTACATGGGGCTCCGCTCAGGAGGCTTTTTTCCTCGTCTTGCTTGCCGGCTTGGCGCCGGCCTTCGCCTTGCGGACCACCGTCTTGGTGGCCGTTGCCGCCTCGGCGGCTTTCTCCGCCTTCTTCAGGGCCGCCTTCTTGCGGTACTCTTCCTTGGTCGAGCATTCCGGGTCGATGCACAGCTCCCAGGGGCGCCGGCCGCGCGTGATGATCTTGACCTTGGGCGAGTGGCACTCGGGGCATTCCACGTGCATAGGAATTAGCCTGCCCATCTGAGGCAGCGGGTAGGTCGTGTCGCAGTCCGGGTAGCCGTCGCAGCCGACGAAGCGTTTCTTGGTCTTCTTGGAGCGGATGATCTTCAGCTGCTTGCCGCACTTGGGACAGGCGCCGACGACCTTGTCCTCCTGGATGCCCTTGACGATGATGCCCGCCAGCTCTTCCTTGTGCTCCTCCAGGGACGCATAAGCCAGATGGAGCAGTTCGCGCGAGCGCTTGACGACCTCGTCCTTGGTCATGGCCTGCTCGGCGATGGAGTTCATTTCTTCCTCGAGTTCGGCGGTCATTTCCGGCTTGGTGATGCGGTCGGCGTAGGTATTGAGCGCCTCGACCATGCCGATGCCGGTCTCGGTCGGCTCGACCGGAGTGTTCTTGATGTAGCCGCGGTCGTAAAGGTTCTGGATGATGCTGTGGCGGGTGGCCTTGGTGCCCAGCCCGTTCTGCTCCATGAGCTCGATGAGGCGGCCCTGGCCGTAGCGTCCCGGCGGCTGGGTCTCCTTCTGCTCGTCGAAGACCCGGTTGACCTTGACCTCTTCGCCCTCCTCGAGCCGCGGCACTTCCTCGTCACGGCTGCGCGAGTAGGGATAGACGCCCAGCCAGCCGGGAACGACGATGCGCGAACCCCTGACGGCAAAAGGCTCGCCGCCGATGTCGAAGTCGACGCGGTTGCTCTCGGAGACCGCTTCGTCGCTTAACGTCGCCAGGAAACGGCGGGCAACCAGGAACCAGATCTTCCAGTGGGCGTCGTCGAGCTTGTCGCCGGCGGTCGGCATGCCGACCGGGTAGATCGGCGGATGGTCGGTCGTCTGTTTCTTGCCCCGCGTAGGCGTTAGCTGGGGCCGTCCCAGCAGCTCGCTGGCAGCCGGCTCCAGGTCGCGGCTCTTTTTGAGCTCTGCCAGGATCTCCTTGAGATCGAGCGACGGTGGATAAACCGTGTTATCCGTACGCGGATAGCTGATGAAACCGCCGAGATAAAGGTCTTCCGCCAGGCGGATGGCCCTCGCCGCGGACATCCCCAGCGAAGTGGCCGCCTTGGTGTAGGCGGTGGTGTTGAACGGCGCCGGTGGCTGCAGCTTCTTCTGGGTCGACTTGACCGCTGTGACCGTGCCGGTGGCGGCAGCGCCGGCGCTGGCAAGCGCCGCTTTCGCCTCCTTTTCATCCAGGAAACGGTCGGTTTTGTGTTGGGCGGTGAAATCGCCCTGGGAGGAACCCAGCTCGGCGAACACCTGCCAGTAGGGAACCGGCGTGAAGGCGCGCCGCTCGAGCTCGCGCCCCACGATCAGCGCCAGCGTCGGGCTCTGCACCCGGCCGACTGAAAGGAACTGGTTGCCCAGCCTCGACGTCGCCAGTGATATGAAACGGGTGAGCGTGGCTCCCCAGATGAGGTCGATATCCTGACGGGCCTCGCCGGCCTGCGCCAGCGGGATCGAAAGTTCGGTGGTGTCAGCGAAGGCCCGGTTGATCTCCTCGGCGGTCAGGGCGGAGTAGCGGGCGCGCCGCACTCCCTGTGACAGGGCCGGATTGGCCTCGACGGTCTGCTCCAGCGCCTCGAGGCCGATCAGTTCGCCTTCCCGGTCGAAGTCGGTGGCGATGATGACGCTGCCCGCGTCCTTGGCGGTCTTCTTGAGCGCGTTGACCACCGATTTGGCTGACGGCGCCTTGATCAGCTCGGCGTCGATCAGCTCACGGGGCTCGACCTTGCGCCAGTCGGAATACTCTTCGGGATATTCCAGCTGCACGATGTGGCCCTTGAGCCCGATGCAGGTGAACTCCTCCGAATCGGCGGAAAATGTATAGATGGGGACCTTCTGGTATGAGCTGGCCGCCACCTTGCCGCCGCCCAGTATACTGGCGATCTTCTTCGCCGCCGTATCTTTTTCCGTGATTATGAGTTTCAAAAAACCGCCCTTATATAGTGTGACCGAAAAAACCGGTCCTTCTATCGACCATGAACAAGGATGGTTTATAGCACATCGAGGAAGGATATGTCGACATCCGGCCCCAAACAGCCCACCGGAAATAGTCCTTTCCAACCCGCGGTTTGCCTAAACCCGGGTCGGAAAAGATCGTCACTGACCGGGCTTAGGGGGTCTGTGCGGGAGTTGACGGCAACGCGGCACCAGGGCTGCTGGGCGCCGTTGCTCCGGAGGTTCCCGGCAAGGTGGAAGTGGGGGGAGGAGTAACCGCCGGCAGTGCCGAGAGCTTGGTGATCTCGTCCTTGATCGTCGCCGCGAATTCACTGGTTGGCGCCAGCGCCAGGTAACGGGTCCAGGCAAGGATCGCCGTCTGGTTCTGTCCGGCCGACTTCGCGGCCTGGCCCAGGTAGAGGAAGGCGTTGGCGTTGTCGGGAGCCTTGGCGGTAAGATCCGTCAGAAGCTTGACGGCAGCGTCGTAATTCTGGGTCTTGTTCATGTAGATGGTGGCGATGCGCAGCTGCAGGTCCGCGTTGCCGGGATCGAGCGCCAGCGCGTTGTTGAACCAGGTGATGGCGTCGTCATAGCGGCCGACGCTGTCGTCAGCATAGAGATTGGCCAGCGCCAGCATGCTGACGTTGTCCTGCGGATTCTCGCTGATCTGGTCCTTGTAATAGGCCTCGCGGTCCTCGAATGATTTCGATGACGCCGAGGGCGCGCCCTTGGCGCAGCCGGCAAAGATGTTGCCGGTCTTGGAGCCGACTCCCAGGAAGACGGTTCCCAGGGCGAAGACGACGACCAGCATGATCGCAAACCAGCGCGTCCAGCGATTGATTCTTTTTCTGTCTAGTAGCATGTATTAATTCCCCACCCGTGCAGGTTTACTGGTATCAGGATATTTTCAAGGCCATCGCGGACGACCGCCCGAAAGAGTGCTTATTAACAACCTCAAATATTATAGACCAATACGAAGCCCAACAGCTACATTCAGGCAAGGAGATCGCCGGCTAGCAAGAGGGGAAGAAAAAAAGGGGACACATTATTAGTGTGTCCCCAATGTAACGTCCCTTGCAACGCCCCTCTTTTAACGCCCCGTCTTAGCGGGCGCGGGCCATGCTGCGTCCCGGCCTTCTGCTGCGCCGGCGCTTGCCCGACAGGGCGCCGCCGTTATAGACGAGCTTCCTGACCTTGGTGGCCTCGCGGCTGGGATCGGGAACAACCCGGTAATCGTAATCGAAGCCCTCGACGTCCTCGCAGGGCAGCGTCGTGCCGATCAGACCCTCGATCTCCCGCAGAGCCGAAGTCTCCTCTGAAGAAAGGAAACTGAGCGCGGTGCCGTCATTGCCGGCGCGAGCCGTGCGGCCGATGCGGTGGACGTAATCCTCAGCCTTGTTGGGCAAGTCGAAATTGATGACGTGAGAGATGTTGTCCACGTCGATGCCGCGGGCGACGATGTCGGTCGCGACCAGAACGCGGTACTTGCCGTTCTTGAAGCCGTCGAGCGCCTGCTGGCGCTGGGCCTGGCTGCGGTTCGAATGAATGGCGACACCCTTGATGCCCTTGCGGGACAGGGTGCGGCAGACGCGGTCGGCGCGATGCTTGGTGCGCGTGAAGACGAGCACCCGGTCGAGGTCGCGCTCTTCAAGCAGCTTGACCAGCAGATCGCCCTTCTGGGTGCTGCCGACGGGGTAGACTGCCTGCTCTATCGCCTCGATCGGCGTGGCGCTCGGCGCGACGTCGATGCGGACGGGCCTGCTTAAAGTATCACCGATGACACCAAGAACCTGGTGCGACATCGTCGCCGAGAACAGCATGTTCTGGCGCTTGGCCGGAATCAGCTTCATGATGCGCTTGACGTCGGGCCAGAAGCCCATGTCGAGCATGCGGTCGGCCTCGTCCAGCACCAGGACCTCGACCTGACTGAGGTTGACGTCCCCCCGGCCTGAAAGGTCGAGGAGCCTGCCGGGAGTCGCCACCAGCAGGTCGACGCCGCGGCGAAGCTTGTCCTTCTGCGGCTGATAACCGACGCCGCCGTAAACAGCGGCGACCTTGTGTCCGGTGAACTTGCTGCACTGGCGGGCAACGTCTACGATCTGGCCCGCAAGCTCGCGGGTCGGTGTCACAACCAGAGCCTTGACGCCGTGCTGGGTTCCCATGTTCTGAAGCAGCGGCAGGATGAAGGCTGCGGTCTTGCCGGTGCCCGTCTGGGCACAGCCGACAATGTCCCTGCCTTCGAGAGCAACCGGTATCGCTTTTTCCTGGATGGGGGTGGGCGTGGTATAGCCCATGGCCTTGACGCCCTTGAGAAGGCGCTCTTCCAAACCTAGATTTTCAAACAAAATAATAACTCCTTTTCTGTGCGCCCATTAGGGGATCGCACTGCATGTAGCAGACGCAGTTGATCCTTAGGGTTACAGAAAAGGAACGGGGACAACCGAGTCTTAGCGTGGATATACTAGATGGATTATACGTTACATTCGGCTTAAATACCAGTAATCCTGCATTACTGCCAAAGTTTGTCCTTGACCTCGCGTGCTTTTTTGGTGATTTCTTCCTCGTCGAGAGTGACAAAGACCTTGCGCGTGTATAGCAGCCGGCCGGCCACCATCGTGAAAAAGACGTCTTCCTGGTTGGCTCCGAAGACCAGCGCCGAGTAGGGGTCGTGTATGGGCGTGAAATGGCTGTATTCCATGTCGACGGCGATGATATCCGCCTGTTTGCCGGGCTCGAGCGAACCGATCCTGTCCTCCATGCCCAGAGCCCTGGCGCCGCCGAGAGTGGCCATCTGCACGCATTCGGCCGCTCCCAGGACGGCGGCGTCGCGCTCGACGCCCCGGTGGAGGAAGATGGCCGTGCGCATCTCGCCGAACATGTCCATGATATTGCTGCTGGCGGGGCTGTCGGTGCCGAAACCGACGCGGATGCCGGCTTGCAGGAAGGCCGGCAGCGGCGCTATGCCGCATCCCAGTTTGGCGTTGCTCTTGGGGCAGTGGGCGATGGCGACGTCGTATCTGGCCAGAGCCTCGACGTCGGCTGGCGCTACGTGCACGCAGTGGGCGGCAAGAAAACCGGGGCCGAAGACGTTCCATTGCTGCAGGTATTTGACCGGGGTGACGCCGAAGGGTTCGTGGCTCAGATAATCCCAGCCGACCTTCTCGCGAAAATCGAGGGCAAGGATCCCGGAACCGGATCTGATGTAGATCGACTCCGCCCTGCTCTCCGCCAGGTGAGTGGTTATCTTCATGCCCCGCTCCCGGGCGAACTCGGCGATGGCGCGATAGAGGCTGGCGCTGACGGTGTAGGTGGCATGCGGGGCGATGCCGATCTCGATCAGGCCGCTTGAATCTTCTTCGAGTTCATTGAGCTTGTCTTCGAGTTGTGACATGGTCTCACCGAGCTTGTTGTCGTCGAGGCCGAAGACCTCCTGGTAAGCGCGGGCCCTCAAGCCCGCCTGCCCGATGGCGCCCAGGCTGGCGCCCGAGTACATCGAGTCGGCCGAGGTGGTCAGTCCCGAGGAAACGCATTCCGAGGCGCCCAGCATGGCGCTGACGACATAATCGTCGTAGGAAAGCTTGCTCTTGTGATCGAGGAATTCGAGTATCCAGGGACCGAAGTTCTTGTTGTCCATGAGGCCGCGGAAAACGGCGTACTCCATATGGCTGTGGCAGTTGACGAACCCGGGCATGACAATCGTATGGTGGAAATCCGTGACCTCGGCGCCGGGATAGGCCGCGATTACCTCATCAGCCCGGCCCACCGCCTTGATTGAGTCGCCCTCGACCGCCACGGCGCCCTTGTGGATGGGATCGCTGACGATCGGCAGAACCCAGGTGGCGCTGAAGATCCTGACCCCGTCCCCTCCCGCGGCGTCCACCGCCGGCCCTTTTTTATTCGACATGGATTACGACCTCCGGTCGTGAAATGCCCGGCCGTGTTTGAGAGCGGCCGGTTTGCGTAAGTATATTAGACGCGCCGGGGAGTACAAAGGGCGGCGACCGGGAGAAGCTCACCGAACCGCGCTCCACGGGCCGCCGTAAACAGCGGCGGCCTGCGAGCTTGAGCATGAGCACGTCTTTCTATAGGATATTGCGGTTGAAGAGAATATCCTTCCCGACGGTTCCACATCGGCCCGGCCAGCCGCCCGTCAGACCCACCTGACCTTTATGAGATATCCAACAACAATTCACCGGAAACTCGCGGAACTCTGGCGGGCGACCGCTTCCAGGCCCCTGCCGGTGCTGCTGCTGGCGGGCTCGGTCAGCCTTCTGGCTTATACCATGTTCGCGCTGGTCGCGTTCTTCATTCCCAACACGGACGCATCGCACTTTCCGCCTTATCTGGCCCTGCCGGAGAGCGGATTCGACCTCTCGCACTATTACCTGCTCTATGTGGGAATCTGCATCAACGCCCTGGCGCTGTTCGGCTTCTACCTGCTTGCCCTGCGATCCGTGAGCGCCGGCCGCGGCGGCCCCGGAAACGAGATCGAGGAAAACCCTGAGACGGCGAAAAAGCCGGGCGTCTGGTCTTCCCGCACCAACCAGATCATATTTGGCTTCGCCGTGCTCTTCCACGTTCTGATGTTCCTGACGCCGTTCCTGCTCTCGACCGACATCTTCGACTACATCCGGCACGGGCGCATCTTCGCGATCTACGGCGAGAACCCGCTGCTGGTGCCGGCGACTTATTTCCCCCAGGATCCATTCTTTTCAATGGGAGGGTGGGTGGGCACCGGCGCCGTCTACGGCTCACTCCACGTCTATATCACCGGAGCGCTGGCGAAGCTGGCCGGGGACGGCATCGGCGCCAACCTGCTGCTCTTCAAGGGGTTCTTCATCGGCATGAACCTTGTGAACCTGGCGCTTATCTGGAAGATCGCCGCCCGCATCAGGCCGGGCCTGGAGCGCAAGGCGATGGTCTTTTACGGCTGGAATCCTTTCGTACTGGCGCTGGTGGTCGCCAATGCGCACAACGATATCCTCATGCTGACTTTCGTGCTGGCGGGCCTGCTCTGCTATCTCGACCGGCGCTACATGCTGGGAATCGCCTGCATCACCCTGGCAACCCTGGTCAAGTTCATCGCCCTGCCGCTGTTGCTGGTTTATGTCGCCCTGGCGATCCGCCAGCAGAAAGGGCTTTCCCGCAAGCTTGCGTTCGGGGCCGCGGCGCTGGGCCTGCCCACCCTGATCACGGTGGTAAGTTATCTGCCACTGTGGGCCGGCAGGGAAACGTTCCTGTACCTGACGACAATCGGGCAGAAGACCAATTATACGATCTCGGCGCTGCTGAGGGATACGGCCGCCGACCACCTGCAGCTTTCGCTTTCCAATACCATCGTGCAGGGGGCGCTGGCGGCGGTCCTGCTGGGCTACCTGATCTGGCACCTCGTCGGCGTCAGGAATTTCACCGGCCTGATCTCGGGGGCCGCGGGACTGGCGCTGATGACGCCGCTGGCGTTGTTCTGGTTTCAGCCATGGTACCTGACCCTGGGGTTGGGCCTGGTGGCCCTGAGGCCCTGGCGCTACATGTATGTGGCCGCGCTGACTTTTTCCTTCAGCGTCATGTTTTTTGACGGCTTCTGGTGGCATGCCCCGGTGTCCATGGACATACAAAAACCTCTGCGGGTCCTGATCGTGTTCGGTCCGCCCCTGGCCCTGCTGTTCTTTTTAAAGGCCCGCGAGGCCGGGCCGGCGGCCTGGCAACGGCTGGTCGGCTGGGCGCTTGAGGGAAGCGCGGCCGCGCAGGCTTCGAGGAGTGATCCGGCGCTGGTCCCGGGCGCTGCCCAGGCTGGCGATCCGGGCGCTGCCGCCGGCAAGAAGGGCCTCGCCGGACTGTCGGACCCTTCCCCGGCGCAGCTTGCCGTCGAGATCGGGGTGCTGATGGTGGCGGCGATCGTGCCGATAGCGGCTGTCATATCTTCATCCCCTCCGCTTCGGTCCCTGGTCAATCTATTTGCAGTCAAGTTCAGACTTCTGATAAACCTGTAGGGTGATACGTTTGCAAATACCGGACACAGGCGGCAGCCGGGAGCTTCTCTCATGCTGACCTGGAGATATCATCTGCTTTCCCTGGTGGCCGTCTTCCTGGCGCTGGGCCTGGGCGTGCTGGTGGGAATCAGCCTGACGGACAGTGGTTTCGTCGAGACCAGCCAGAACGTTCTCGTCAACGATATCCAGAAGAACGTCGAGGACCTGCAGGGACGGAACGATCAGCTTAGCCACGAGCGATCCACCAACCTTCGTTATCAGGACGATACTTTCCCGTTCATCGTCGGCGGCCGGCTGCAGGGCAAACGGATCGCCCTTGTCGCCGCGGCGACGGCAGGCGATGACATCATTCGTAATATGACTTCCGCGATCCATGGGGCGGGGGGCCAGGTGGTCAGCACGACCATACTCAATCCCCTGTTTGATGCCGCCGCGGTTACCCCCAAGGTCAAGAACGACATGAAGGGCGACCCGCTGTTCGCCACGGTCGACGACTCTTCGATGACATCCGCCGTCGGCCGCGGCCTGGCGCGGGATATCGGCCGGGGCGGCGGCGTGAAACTGCTGGCCTCGCTGCAGGGAACTCTGGTTGATTCCATAAGCGGAGGTTATGATTTACCGGTGGATGCGGTAGTAACGATCAGCCGGGAGGAAAACGACCAGGTGCCGGCGTATTCCGACCTCGAAAAGCGTTTTCTGCTCAACCTGAAAGAGTTCGGCGTGTTGACGGTGGGCACCGAGACCTCAGACGCGCCAAGATCGGAGATTCCATTGTTTCAGAGCGTCGACATATCGTCAGTCGACAACATCGAAAGCCGCATCGGCCAGGTCTCCGTGGTTTATGTGCTCTCCGGGGAGAAGGGAGCCTTCGGCGTCAAGCCGACCGCCGACCTGCTGATTCCGATCTTAAGGACATCCAAGCAGCCGACGCCGGCTTCATCGACTCCCGCCGCCACAGCCACGACAGCTACCGCGCCACCCACGCCGTGAACAGAAGAATAGTCACCGGGCTGATAATACTTGCTCTTGGCGCTGTCGCCGTCGTCGCCGGTTTTGCCGGCCGAGGCCTCACGGCGGGAGGCGCTGGAACCACTTCGGCCGCTGCCTTGCCGGAAGGCGATCCGGCGGCCGTTGCCGGCCAGACGGCGACACTGAACGCAGGGCCGGCGCCACAGCCCCGGTTTGAGCCGCTGGCGTATCCGCCGGCCGCGCCGGTTCCCGCTCGCGAGATCAAGGTGCCGATCCTGATGTATCACCATGTCGGAGAGCCGCCGGCCGGCGCCGACAAGATCCGCCGCGGGCTGACCGTTTCCGCCGCCGACTTCGATGCGCAGATGTCATATCTGAAAAAGGCGGGATATCAACCGATCTCCCAGACGGATCTTTTCAACGCGCTCTTCGCCGCCAGGCCGTTGCCGGCCAACCCGGTGATGCTCACCTTCGATGACGGCTACACGGACAACTACGAAGTCGGCCTGCCCATCCTGCAGAAATATTCTTTTCCCGCAACCTTTTACATCATCTCCGACCGCGTCGGAGAAGCTGAATACATGACCTGGGACCAGGTCGTAAAACTTGACCAGGCCGGCATGGATATCGGCTCGCACACCGCCACCCATCCGGACCTGACCGAGGTCTCGTCAGCCGAGGCCCAGAAGGAGCTGACCGGCTCTTCCCAGATATTGCAGACATATCTGGGGCACCCGGTCTACTGGCTCTGTTACCCGGCGGGCAAATACGACGACACGGTCGTCAGCCTGGCGAGGTCGACAGGATACCTGCTGGCGGTGACGACCGAGGCCGGAGAGGTGCAAAGCAGCGGTGCGCCGCTGGCCCTCTGGCGATATCGAGTCCGGGATGATACGGGGCTGGCGGGATTCGAAGAGCTGGTGCGCTAGAAACCTTTTTCGGGGCCGCGCTGCGAGTAGAGTTGTAGAGTTTGCCTGCGGGAGCTGGTGCGCTAGCGAGGAGCCAGCGCCGTTTCTTTTTCGATCTCCCTGACGCGGCGCCTGATCTCGAGCAGTTCGCCGATCATGCGGAAGGGGTCGGACGTGAGGTTGATCCTCGAGTCTGAAGAGTCCACCAGCAGACGCACCGGCACCTCGGTGATGCTGTAGCCGAACAGCCTCGCCAGGGCCAGGACCTCCACGTCGAAAGAAAATCCGTTGATGGCGCAGTTGACGAAGATGTCGTGGGCGGCCTTCGCGCGGAATCCCTTGAAGCCGCATTGGGTATCGGTGAAGCCGCCGATCACCAGCCGCCTCACGATCGTCTTGAAGATAGGCCCCGCCAGGCGGCGCAGCAACGGCGGCGTGATCTCGATTCCCGATTCCGGAAGGTTGCGCGAACCCACGGCCACGTCATATTCCTGCAGCGCCTCGACACACATGCCGATCGTCTCCACCGGAAACGAAAGGTCGGCATCGGTAAACACGATCAGGTCTCCGCGAGCCGAGAGGATGCCCCGCCGCACGGCCGCGCCCTTGCCCTGGTTCTGCCGGTCGCGCATCAACCGCACCACCGGGTTTTCGGAAAAATTCTTCCTCACCAGAGCCGGGCTGTCGTCGCGGCTGCCGTCGTCGGAGATTATTACTTCGTAGCTGAGGTTCTGCCGGCTGAGATAAGCGTCCAGCAACGTGATCGTGTTGACAATCCGCTCTTCTTCGTTAAAGACGGGGATGACCAGCGACAGTTCGACCGCGCCGGCCAGCGGCGCCCGGGCCGATTCGGTTTCGAGGGTCGGGCTGGTGGCTTCCATCTCATCCCTGTCCAGGATCGAACTCAATTATCCTGCCGCCTCGCCCTCTGGACCGCCGTCGATGATCTCGGCCTTGTTGCGGCTCCGGGGCTGGACGAGTTTGCCGAGATGGATGCTGACTTCGTAGAGGACGTAAAAGGGAACGGCCATGGCCAGGATGGAAAAGAAGTCCTGGCTGGGAGTCAGCGCCGCGCTGAGGATCGAGCCGGCCAGCACCGCGTACTTGCGGTTCTGGGCCAGTTTTTTTGGTGTGACGATTCCCAGCCGCACCAGGGTCAGAAGCAGTGCCGGCAGCTCGAAGATGAGCCCGAAGCCCAGCAGGAAAAGGGCAACGAAGGAAAAATATTTCGCGGCCTGGACCTGCTGGTTGAAGAAATCATCCTGATAAGTGAGCAGAAAATTCAGCGCTCGTGGCAGCACCAGGATCCAGGCAAAAGCAACGCCGCAGAGGAAGAGGATGCTGGTGAAAAAAGAGGCAAAGACGATCACCCTTTTTTCCTTGCCCTTGAGGCCGGGAGACACGAAGGCCCAGATCTGGTAGATAATGACGGGTGAGACGAGGATCATGCCGACATAGGCCGCGACCTTGAAGACGGTCATGAATGATTCGGTCGGCGTCAGCGTGATCAGCTTTCTGTCGCCCAGGGGCTGCACCAGAAGGTCGAGCAGGTATCCCTTGAAGACGAAACAGACGAGCATGCCGATCGCCAGGGCGAAAGCGCAGATGACGAGTCGTTTGCGGAGTTCCTCGAGATGCCCGATGAGGGACATCACACGATCGTCGGAGGAGTCGAACACAACCGGGCTGGGTCGGGCCGCAGCCGGCGGCTAGGTGGTTTTTGTTTCGGCGCTCGAGGGCTCCGGAGCGACCTTGGCCTCAGGCGCCTGCATCGGCTCCTTGACCTTTTCCGCCTCGGCCTTGTCGATCTTGGCCGCGGAGGCGTCGTCGTCACCGAGCTTGTCCTGAATATCCGTCGTGGCCTTTTTGAATTCCTTGATGCCCTTGCCCAGGGATTTGCCGATTTCGGGCAGGCGTTTGGGTCCAAAGATTATCAGCACGACAATCAGGATGAAGAGCATATGCATTGGTGAAAGCAGTTCGCCGAACATTCGGCACCTCGAATCTAGCGTGAACAGAAAGGCTATTATGCCCTGAAGGCTGATACTTTATGCCCTATGTCATTCTAGGATACGGGTCGGGGCATGTCAATTTGGACGGAAGGAATCAGGTTGCCACTTTTTGGCTGCAAATGTAAGAATTATGGTGTTGTATGAACCAGTCTGCCGACAAACCCGGGACCGCTGATGAAATCGAGCTCGCCATCGATACCCTCGCCTTTGGGGGCAAGGGCGTGGCGCGGCTTAACGGGTTCGTCATCTTCGTCGAAGGAGCCGTCCCGGGCGACCGGGTCAGGGCAAAGATCACGCGGGCGAAGCGGTCGTACGCCGAGGCCCGCGTCGTGGCGCTGCTCAATCCGTCGAGCGAGCGGATAGAGGCCGCCTGCAGCCATTTTGGCGTCTGCGGAGGCTGCTCCTGGCAAACTCTGACCTACGACGCCCAGCTTCGCTACAAACAGGACCAGGTCAGCGAATGCCTGAGCCACATCGGCGGCCTCAAGGATTTCGAGACCGAGGCCCCGATGGCCGCCGAGCCGCTGTGGCGGTACCGCAACAAGGTCGAATTCTCTTTCGCCCCCGGCGCTGCGCGGCCTGACGGCGGCGTGCCGGCAGCCTCCCCCGGCCTCGGCCTCGGCTTTCATCTTCCCGGAGAATGGCGCCGCGTCATCGACATCGAGGACTGTCTGCTGCATTCGCAGGCGACCAACGGCATCCGCAACGCCGTCCGCGAGTTCGCGCGAAGCTCGGGGCTGGCGGTCTACGACGAGAAGAACAGCTCCGGTTTCTGGCGCCACCTGGTTATACGCGAAGGATTCAATACCGGCGAGATAATGGTCAACCTCGTCACCGGCCCCGGCGATTTCCCGGATGCCGGCGCGTTCGCCGCTCAGATAAGCTCGCTTTTCCCGCAGGTGGCGTCACTGGTCTGGAGCGTCAATCAGACCCGGGCTTCAGTGGCAATCGGGTTTCCCTACACGGTTCTGGCCGGCCGCGATCATATTTTCGAGGAGATCTGCGGCCTTAGGCTGAAGGTCACGCCGTCGACTTTCCTGCAGACCAATACGGCGATGGCCGAGCGGCTCTACCGCCGGGCGCTCGATTATGCCGCCCTTAATGGCGACGAGCATGTGCTCGACCTCTACTCGGGCATCGGCTCGATATCGCTGTTGCTGGCCGCTTCCGCCGCGGATGTCCACGGAATCGAGATCGTCGAGGACGCCGTGCGCATGGCCGTGGAGAACGCCGGCGCCAACGGCGTCGCCAACTGCCGCTTTACCGCCGGCAAGGTCAGGAGCGAACTCGCGGAGCTCGCCAGCGGAACCCCGCCAGATGTAATCATTCTCGATCCGCCCCGGGCCGGGGCCAGCAAAAAGGAGATCCAGCGCATCATCGGTCTCGCAGCTCACCGGATCGTCTACGTCTCCTGCAATGCCGCCACCATGGCGTCAAACGCCTCGCAGCTTTCAGAAGCCGGCTACCGGCTGATCCGCACCGGGGCCGTCGACATGTTCCCCCACACCCCGCATATCGAGACTGTTTCCCTCTTCGAGCGCATCTGAAGGCCCCTGTCCGGCGCTTAAAGGATTTGTCAGGCTAGCGGCTAATAACTAATAGCTTGCGGGCAGGAAATACGCCGTTTTTTCCACAAGAAGGAAAGCAATTTGCCAAATCCCGACGATATCTACGACAAGCATCTAACCCGCGCTATCGCCGACATCAACGAGCTTTGCCGCGAGCTGACACACTGCGAGAAATGTGTCCACGGCAAAGCGGTGCCGGTCATCGGTTCAGGCCATCCCCTGGCTGACATCTTCCTGATCAAGTACAGGACGCTGCCCAGCGAAGCCTCCGAAGGCGTCGCCTTTTACGGGCGCTCGGGAGAGGCGGTCATGAAGGGCTGCCAGAAACTCGGCATCGATTCACTGCTGCTGTACGGCACCAATATCATCAAGTGCGCAACCGCCACCGAGGAAGAGGCGCGCGAGAATTGTCCCGGGTACCTGGCGCGCGAGCTGATGGTCATCCAGCCGAAGCTGGTTGTGGTAATGGGCGAACAGGCCCTCGAGGCCGTCAACGGCATGGAATTCCCCCTGGCCAAGGAGTTGCAGTACCGCCCGGGCGAAATCCTGCCTTTCACGCCGACTTCCGAGGCGCTGATAACCCCCGAGATCGACACTTCCCTCAATGATCAACGACGAAAAACCCGTTTCTGGAAAGCCTTCAAGATCCTTGGCGACTGGTACGAGTCATTACCGCCGTACTAGGGTAGAACAAAGCCGCGTCGCCAGGCTGCACGCCGGCCGGGATCTGAAAGGAGTTCCAATACGGACGCCCAGTATCAACTTTAGCGCCGAGCTGCGCGCGGCGCTGATCTTCGCCGTCATCATCGCCGCCATGGGCGCGGTGCTGGTGGGGCTGCTCGCCGCCGGCGCCGTCGATCCCGATTCGGACACCCGGCTGATGGTCTCGTTTGCCCTGGGGCTGGTTGCCGCCTGCGGCGTGTCTTCGAGCCTGGCCTTTCTCGCCGGCCTGCGCCACCGCCTGTTGCTTTTGACGCTGTCGTCGGGCCTGATCGCCGCCGGAGCCTTCACGCTGGGATGGGCGCCGCTGGAGACCGCCGCCAAGATCCTCTTCGGCACCACCGCCGGGCTCTGGCTGGCGATGATGCTGACATCGATCAGCCAGGTGCTTCTTATCTCCGGCCTTATCATTTTTGTCGATTTCTGGAGCGTGTTTCTGGGTCCCACGAAGAAGATGGTGGAAAGTGGCGGGCCCTGGATCGATTATTTCACCATCAGTCTGCCGGTCTTCGGAGCCAGCGCGGTCTCGCGCCTGGGTGTCAGCGACATCATCTTCTTCTCCCTGTTTGTCGGCTGCACCCTGATCTGGCGCTTGAGGCGAGTGGCGACAGCCCTGGGGCTTTCGCTTTCGTTCGTGGCGACGATGGTCGTCGGCGTCAGCCTCGAGATCGGCGTGCCGGCGCTGCCTCTGCTTTCGCTAGCGTTCCTGCTGGTCAATGGCGACCTGCTCTACCGGCGTTTTCTGGATGAGCCGGGGGAAAACCGGGGGCGGCGTGGCGACGGCCACGGCAGCGGGCGGGGATCGCAGTAAGCGGGGGGTCTGCGAATGCGCATCTTCATGTTCATCTACACGCTGGTGATAATCGCCGGCAGCGTCCTGACACTGGCCCTGATCCCGCGGGCACTGAGGGATGTAGGCCACGAACGGCAACGGCTCAAGGAAGAACTGCCCGAAGCTGAGTTTCAGACCATGGTCGAAACCGGGTACCGTGTCAACAACCTGCTGCTGTTTGTCGAGATCCTCTACTATTATTTTCTGCTTCGCTATGCCGGCCCCGAGTGGCAGTTTTTCTACGGCGGTTTCGTCCTCGGGGTCATCCATATCTTCTACCTGATAATCGGCCGCGTGGAAAAAAGGCGGCTATCGAAGGGGAGCACGCGCACGGGACCGGCGCGGTTTCTCTTGTGGTTGACAGGACTGCTGACTGTTGGGGAAGTCTTCTTCCTGTTTTGGGTGGCTTACCTGCTGTTGCAACCGGCTCAGGGGACGCTTTAAGGCCCGCCCCGCTTCCGCCTGGAAAACGGCTAGCCTTCTTCCAGCGGCCGAACCATCTCGATGCTGCTGAGGTTGACCGCCAGATAAGGCGTGGCATAAGCCGGTTCTTCCATGTCATCAACGCGGTAGACGGCGGCGTCGGTCACCGACAGAAAGGTGATCTCCTTCTGATTGAGCAGATCGGATAACCGGCTGCGGTAAGAGATGGCCGGCGTGTGCAGCGTCCCGACGATCGTGCAGCTGCAGGTCTCGATGCTGACACGGATCTTCTCTGTCTTCACTTTTGGTGTATTTCCCTGCATGTCCATGTTCTACCCCCGGCGTGAGATTTCATGCGTTTCGCCGTACGGGAGCATGATGCCGCCTTTTTCTCCCGATGGCCCTGGAGAAATTCTAGGAAGCTACCAGCCGGCGGCGGGCCGGGGCGACGCTGACGCGGTTGCGGCCTTTCCGCTTGGAGGCATAAAGAAGCTGATCGACCTTGTCCAGCAGCTCTTCCCTGGACGTGGCGCCGTTAGGGTAACACGCGACTCCGGCGCTGACCGTGATCTCGGTGGTGGCGCCGCCGCCTGTGGGCACACGGATCTGGGAGATCGACTTGCGCATGCGCCGCGCAGCTTCGACGCCGGCGGTCTCCTTCCCCGGGAACAGCAGCACGAACTCCTCGCCGCCGAACCGGGCCACGACGTCCGATTCACGTTTCTGCTTCCTGAGGGTGGCGGCCACGGCTTTTAAGGCTTCGTTCCCGGCCTGATGGCCGAAGCGGTCGTTGAACATCTTGAAGTGGTCGATGTCGAACATCACCAGCGTGACGGCCCCGCCGTAACGGTCCACCCGGCGGATCTCCCGGTCCAGGCATTCCATGAAAGAGCCAAAGTTGTAGAGGCCCGTGAGTGAATCGGTAAGCGAGGAGCGCAGCACGTGACGGTGGGCCCGGCGCTGGCGCCGCTGGCCCCAACCGAGCAGGACGCCGAGGATGGCGAAGGTGCCGACGGCGATAATGATCGGCCCGTTCTTCTCGAAAGAGGTCTGGAGCAGAAGCAGGGCGGTGATGCCGATAGTGGCGATGGCGCCGGCCTCGTAGAAGAACCAGGCGGACACCAGGATCGGCGCCGCCAGCAGAGGCCAGAAATCAGCCTGGGCAAAGACTTTCAGAGCCATCCAGAGAATGAAGAAATTGAAGCAGACGAGTGAGAGTATGATCAGGTGCCGCTTGGCGCGCCGGCTGTCGAGCCGCAACCCCAGGGGGCGCCGCGGCCTGGCGGCCGGCTCTTCGCGCCCGGCCCTGCCGGACACCATCGACCGGCGCCGGCTGGCGCTGGATCTGCCTCCGCCCTTTCGGGCCTGTGATTCAGGCTCTGGGGTCATAAAGTATATTTACTGAGTCAAAACGGTTCTTCCTGCCAGATCCGCGTTTGCCTCAGCCTCTCTTTAGGAAAATGTCTTTAGCCGCACTTGGAGAAACCGCAGCCGCGGCAGAAGACGCAGCCCTCGCCGAACTCTACCATACTGCCGCACTCGGGACATTCAGGACAGGCGCTTATCTCGGCGGAGGAGCGCAGCTCAGCGTTGGCGTTGGCGCCGTCTTCTCCCAGGTGCGGGGCCCGATCCATGTGGTCGATGACCGCCCTGGCGATGGCGTCGGGGCAGGAAGCTGCGCCGCCCAGCGCCGGTGACGGGCAACGTATGCCCTTGATCGACTTCAGTATCGCGGCTGTGTCGACTCCCGAACGCAGCGCCAGCGATATCAGCCGGCTGACCGCCTCCGACTGGGCCGCCTTGCAGGCGCCGGCGCGGCCCATCGAGGAGAAGACCTCGCAAAGGCCGTGGTCATCCTCGTTGATGGTGACATATAGGCTGCCGCAGCCGGTGTTTACCTTGGTGGTCTCGCCCCGGGTGACATCAGGGCGCGGCCGCGGCTTGACCTGTCCGGGAGCTAGGATCTCTTCAACCTCGGCGTGCTTGACGCCGCCGATATTGAGCACCTGGGCTTCACGGCTGCCGTCGCGGTAGATGGTGACTCCCTTGCAGCCGGTCTCATAGGCGAGCCGGTAGACCTGCTCGACGTCGGCGATGCTGGCGTCGTGTGAAAAGTTGACCGTCTTGGAGACAGCATTGTCGGTGAATTTCTGGAAGGCGGCCTGCATGCGGATATGCCACTCGGGCTTGACGTCATGGGCGGTCGCGAACAGGGGCTTGACGTGGTCGGGCACCTCGGGCAGATCGGCGACGGAGCCGTGCTTGGCGATCTCCTTCATCAGCTCCTCGCTGTAGAAACCGCCGTCCTTCGCCATCTCCTCGAAGATGCGGTGCGTCTCCACCATCTCGGTGTTGTCGAGCACGTTGCGTATGTACGAGATGGCGAACAGGGGCTCGATGCCGCTGGAACAGTTGGCCAGGATGCTCAATGTGCCTGTCGGCGCGATGGTCGTGGTGGTGGCGTTGCGGACCTTGAAGCCGCCCTCGGTGTCATAGATGCTGCCGATGAAATTCGGGAAGACACCGCGCTCCTCGGCCAGCTTCATCGAATACTTTCGGGAACGCTCCTGGATGAAATCCATTATCTCTTCGGCCACGCTGACGGCCTCGTCGGAATTGTAGGGGATGCCCATCTCGATCAGCAGGTCGGCGAATCCCATGACGCCCAGGCCGATCTTGCGGTTGGACCGGGTCATCTCCGCGATCTCGGGCAGCGGATAATTGTTGACGTCGATGACGTTGTCGAGGAAATGGACGGCGCTGTCGACTACCCGGCCCAGGCGCTCGTAATCGATGCCGCCGCCGGCCCCGGCCACCTTGGACAGGTTGATCGAGCCCAGGTTACAGGATTCGTAAGGAAGCAGCGGCTGCTCGCCGCAGGGGTTGGTGCTCTCGATCTCGCCGATGTGCGGCGTGGGATTGTGGCGGTTGATGCGGTCGAGGAAGATGATGCCGGGGTCGCCGTTCTTCCAGGCCAGGTTGACGACCATGTCGAAGACGCGGCGCGCGTCGAGGCTCTTGACGATCTCGCCGGTCCGGGGATTGACCAGGTCGTATTCGCCGCCGCTCTCGACCGCTTCCATGAATTCTTCCGTGAGCGCCACCGAGATGTTGAAATTGTTGAGCTTGTCGTTGCTCTGCTTGCAGACTATGAAGTCGAGGATATCGGGATGGTCCACCCTGAGGATGCCCATGTTGGCGCCCCTCCTGGTGCCGCCCTGCTTGATGGTCTCGGTAGCGGCGTCAAAGACGGTCATGAAGGAGATCGGGCCGCTGGACACGCCCTTGGTGGACAGGACCACGTCGCTGCTGGGCCGCACCCGCGAGAAGGAGAACCCGGTGCCGCCGCCGCTCTTGTGAATCAGCGCCGTGTTCTTGATGGCGTCGAAGATGCTCTCCATCGAGTCGCCGACGGGCAGCACAAAACAGGCGGACAACTGGCCGAGTTCGCGGCCGGCGTTCATCAGCGTCGGCGAGTTGGGAAGGAATTCGAGCCGCGCCATCATCCGGTAGAATTCTTCCTCGACCTCGTCGACATCGGCTTCGGCATCATACTGCAGGTCGGCGGCGGCGATCGTGCGCGCCACCCGCCTGAACATCTCTACCGGCGTCTCAACCGGAGTGCCCTCCTCGTCCTTCTTGAGGTAGCGCTTCTCCAAAACTTTCATGGCGTTGGAGGAGAGTTGGGGCTGTAAGGGATGGGCGGCGATACGTGACGCTTTCTCGGAGACCTCGTGAGGTTGGTTGGCTAGCATGCTGGTTCTCCCCTTTCTTGCAAATACTGCAGTTTCCAGATTTTAGACCGTCCATCGGACATAACTGCATGGCAGCGCCCTGACCGGACCATCATTTGCTGGGTCCCCACAAACCCGCAATCCCATCAGGGGCCGTCTAAAGCTCGGCAAGTTCCCTTTGGAACTCTTCAACGTCTTCAAACTTGCGATAGACCGAGGCGAAGCGGACATACGCCACCTTGTCCAGGTCCTTCAGCTTTACCAGAGCCCGCTCGCCGATCTCCGCCGAGGGCACATCCGTCTTGAACTCGTTGCGCAATTCGGCCTCGATCTCATCGACGAGGCGCTCCAGCGTCGCCGTCTCGATGGGCCGCTTCTCACACGCCCGCAGCAGCCCATTAAGAAGCTTCGAGCGGGAGAATACTTCTCGCTCTCCCGCCCGCTTGATCACAGTCAAAGGTGTTTCCTCGATGCGCTCGTATGTCGTAAAACGGCGCTGGCAGCTGATGCATTCCCGCCGGCGGCGGATAGCGTCCCGTGACTCGTCGTCTCGGGAGTCCACCACTTTTATCTCGGTGGAATCACAAAAAGGGCACTTCAAGGAAAAACCCTGTCAACACTAGGTATTGTTACTAAATTGACGGCGATACACAACATTTCGTGGTGCATCGACAATTTCCTGCCTTAGATAGCCATCATATCCAGACGGCCGGGCCGGGTAAAGGGGGCCGGGGGAAAGTTTATTCCGCAAATTGCAGACATTTAGGAAAAGGCGGTAAATATACCTCTGGTTGAGCCTTAGTGTTGCCCGCTCACTGCTACTTTTGGAACTTGATGTCAACCCGTCCGCCGCGCGAGTAGACGAAGGCGGCGTCACCACCCGGTTCGAGATGGGAAGCGATGAATCGCATGAGGCCCTGGCCCCCGCCGAAGTCCGCGGCGCAGTCACGCAGGAGCGGCGCCAGCAGGATGGTCTGCTTCACCGGGTCGATCACCACTCCGCCCGAACCGAGGAACTCGACGGCGTCGTCGTGCAGCTGCCTGTCAATGGTTACGGCTTCGTAAAAACGAGGCCGCAGATTCGAGCCCGGGCGTAAAAGGGCGAAGTTCACCAGCGGCTCGGGAGGATCGGGCGTCAGCCGGCGGCGGCGGTCCCAGGGTGGGAAGTGCCTCCAGGGGCGGTACGGCCGGCGGGCGTTGCTCCTGAGAATCCCGTACTCGATGTCAACCAGTGAATAAGCGGCGCCGCCGATGTTGCAGGCATCGCGGGCATTGGAACCGCCGCTCGGGGAGTCGCCGCTCGGGGAGTCGCCGCTCGGGGAGTCGCCGCTCGTGGAGTCGCCGCTCGTGGAACCGCCGCCGCGACCGAGCTGTGACAGGATGGCGGTGACATTGTAAATATTGATCCAGAATGTCAACCGCTGCTCCCGCGTTTCCAGCTGGAAGGGATCGAAGCCTGCAAGCTCTTCCGCGGCCGCCTGGTATTTTTTGTATTCCGGGGAAGCGGCCAGATCCTGCGCGCCCTTTTCGCCACCGAAGTTTTCGATCGCAGGCCGGATCAGATTCTGTATGTGCGAGGATGGGTCCACGCCGGGAGCAGCTTTCTCCACATCGGTCACGGCTCTCCTTCTTCGTGTTTCAGCGGACTCCGCCCGCCTCCAGCCGGCCCGGCAGCTCCTTGGGATCGGTCACCGCCGGCTGACAGCTGGCGCCTATGCAGATATAAGCGACGGGGCTGCCGGCGTAACCGTAGCCCGCCGCTTCGAGCTCCTCGTTGTGAATCGCGGGGTCGAGCACTTCGACCGAACGGAACGGTATGCGCGCCAGGTGGGCTGCCCTGATCATCTCAATCGTGGCCGGCTCGTCCGGCGGACCGGTTATGGTCACGCGCACCGGCGGTTCGAGCAGACGCTCGACGGCGATGGCATAATCGGCGGCAAAGAGGCCGCTCTCCTTGTAACTGGTCGAAAAGTAGGCCAGCGCCCTCTCGGCGGCCTCGCCGAAGCGGGGCTGGCCGCTGTTCTGGGCCAGCCTGATCAGGGCCGAGGCGGCGATCGAGTTCTCCACAAGCGGCCGTGAGCGCTCGGCGGCCGGTCCTTCGCTGCCGGGGGGCGCGATGCCGTCATGGAACCCGCCCGGCGTTTCCGCCTCCAGGTTTTCCAGCAACCAGCCGGCGGCTTTCAAAGCCCGGTCGATCCAGGCGTCGCCAGCGCCGCTCTCGTAAGCATCAAGACAGGCCGCGATCAGCCGGGCGCTGTCACCCAGAAGCCCGGGCAGACGGGCTTCGCCGTCATAATAATGGGCCAGGCCCGCCTCGGCGTCCCACATATGCCGCCAGACGAATTCCAGGGACGCCGTGGCGTAATCGCGCATCTCCAGGTCTCCCAGGAGCTGAAAGCAGCGGTACAGCGACGAAGCCGCCAGGGCATTCCAGCCCGAATAAATGGTCGGGTCGATATAAGGGGCCGCGGCCTTCTCCCGGGCGGCCGCATCGAGCCGGTAGTAGGCCTCGTCCGCATCCTGGCTGCCGCGGAAAGCACCCGTTTCCGGGTCGAGCAGGACCGTGGTCAGGTAATAGTAGACATTGCGCGCGACTCCTTCATATTTCCCGTTTTGCAGGATATGCGCGGCCTCGGCATAGACGGCCATGAGTGCGGCGTTGTCCTCGAGCATCTTTTCGTAATGCGGCACCTGCCATTCACGGTCGGTCGAATACCGGAAGAAGCCTCCCGCCACCTGATCGTTCATGCCGCCGGCGGCCATGGCGTCGAGCGTCCGGTCAAGCATGGCCTCCAGCTCGCCGATCGAGCCCTCGGCCAGGATGGTCATGATCAGCGAGAGCACATTGGTATAGGGAAATTTCGTGTTGCTGCCAAAGCCGCCGAATTCCGAGTCGTAGACGTCCCCGATGGTTTCGAGCAGGTAGGCGGAGACGGAAGGGGTCAGATCCGCGGTTTCGGGGTGCTGCCCCATCAGCTCGCGCCTCTGCTCGCGGACGCTCTCGACCGCGGCGCGCAGTTCGGCGTTATGGTTGAGGTAAAGGGCGCGGATGTCGCCCAGCAGCCGGCGTAGTTCCTGCGGCGGGATGTAGGTCGTGCCCGCGATCACCTCGCCGTCGCCGGTGAGCATGGCGATAGTCGGCCAGCCGCCCTGGTTGTAGCGGGTGTTGACGTCAGGCCGCTGGTCGCTGTCGACCCGCACCGGGATGAAACCGTCATTAATGATGGCGATGACCTCTTCATCAGAATATGTGGTCTCGTCCATGACGTGGCACCAGTGGCACCATACGGCCGAGATTGCCAGCAGGAGCGGCTTGTGCTCCTGCCTCGAGCGGTTGAAGGCCTCTTCGCTCCAGGACTGCCAGTCAATCCGCCCGGCGCGGTTGGGCCTGGGGGAAAACCGGAATCGTGAGGCCCCGGATCTGTCATTTTTGTTTTCTTCCGTCATTTTTTCCTTTCACGGGAACGCAACCCGGATATTTTACCTTTTCTTGGAGCGCCGTGCCCGGCATGGCGGGTCCACTCCTCCCGGCAAGCACAACCGCGCCTTGCCATATCGGCGGCTTCCATCCCGGCGAAGCTCGCGGCATCGGTCATGCAGGCCGGCGCCGCTGATATAATACTGGCTATGCAGGACGTATCCACCATAGCTGCGATTTCAACGCCCCTGGGCGCCGGCGCCATCGGCATCGTGCGCATGACCGGACCCCGGGCAGTTTCCATCTGCCAGGAGGTCTGCCATCTCGCCAGCGGCGATCCACTTTCGGAGATGAGATCGCACGGCCTCGGCTACGGCGCCATCCAGGACCCGGCCAGCGGCGAGCTGGTCGACGAGGTGCTTGTCGGAGTCATGCGGGCTCCCGGCAGCTACACCCGCGAGGACATCGTCGAGGTCAATTGTCACGGCGGTCCCGTCGTCCAGCAGAAGATACTCTCACTCTTCCTGGAGCGCGGCGCGCGGCTGGCCACACCGGGAGAGTTCACCAAGCGCGCTTTTTTAAACGGCCGCATCGACCTGTCGCAGGCGGAGAGCGTGGCCCAGATCATCTCGGCCAAGACCGAGGCGGGGCTGCGGGTGGCCATGGCGCAGCTGGACGGCTCCATCTCACGAGAGATCGGGGAACTGCGCCAGTCGATCCTGCGGGTGACGGCAGCGGTCGAAGCCGACATCGATTTCTCCGACGAGGATATCGAGGAGCTCGACCGCGAGCAGGCCGAAGGCCTGCTCGCGGAGATACAGGAGCGGCTCGGCGAACTCATCGATTCGGCCTTCGTCGGCCGCGTGCTCAGCCAGGGGGTCAGGACCGCCATCGTCGGCAAGCCCAATGTCGGCAAATCCAGCCTCCTCAACGCTCTGCTCATGCGCGAACGGGCCATCGTCACCGAGATACCCGGCACCACCCGCGACACCATCGAAGAAATCATCAATGTGCAGGGGATTCCTCTGCAATTGATTGACACGGCCGGCCTGCGGCCGGCCGAGGACGAGGTCGAGCAGATCGGCGTCGACCGCAGCCGCAGGGCCATCAGGGAGGCCGACCTGGTCCTCTGCCTCTTTGACGGCAGCGAACCGGAAGACGATCACGACCGCGCCCTGATCACCTCGGTCCCGCGCGAGAACGCCGTCTACGTCATCAACAAGTGCGACCGCTTCCGCGGGCAGACGCCGCGATTCAACCAGGGGCTGCTTCCCGGGGAACCGGTCATCATTTCGGCCATGACCCGTCAGGGGCTGAAAACGCTCAAGGGAAAGATCGCCGAGCTCGTTGTCGGCGGCGCCCTGCCGCCGCTCGAAGGCCCGATAGTCACCCACGAACGCCACCGGCTGCTGCTCGAACAGGCCCGCGACGCTCTGGGACGGGCACAGCAGGGACTCCGCGTGGGCATCGGCGAAGAGCTGATCGCCGAAGAGCTGCGCGCCTCGCTGATCGCGCTGGGAGAGATCACCGGCGAAGAGATGCTCGAGGGTCTGCTGGACACGATCTTCCGCGAATTCTGCATCGGCAAGTGATGAATCCGGATACGCAGCAGGGGCCGGATCGTGAGCAGCGTCCGGAAAATCATCCGCCGGCGAAGCCTGAACAGCGGCAGGAAGCCGAGCAGCCGCCCGGGAATGATTTCGACGTCGCCGTGATAGGAGCCGGGCCCGCCGGCTGCGAAGCGGCTCTGGCTTCGGCGCGCGCCGGCGCCCGCACCCTCTGCCTTACAATAAATCTTGACATGGTCGGCTTTCCCCCGGCGTCACCGGTGCTTGTTGACGACCTTCAGGACCGCCGCGGCCGGCTGCTGGCCGAGCTTGAATCGCTGGGCGGACAGCTTCCGGTGATCCTGGGGACGGCGGACAATGGCGCGGGCGCCATCGCCCCGGGCGGCTTCGATACAGACGCCGTTGCCCGGGACGGATCTGCCCAGGGCGGCTTCGATACAGACGCCGTTGCCCGGGACGGATCTGCCCAGGGCGGCTTCGATACAGACGCCGTTGCCGGAACAGACAACGTCGAGGGCAGGGTCCTCGTCGAGGGCAGGATCCTCGTCGAGGGCAGGGTCCTCGTAGATCGCCGCCGGCTGGGACTTGCCTGGAAGGAACTGCTCGAGCATCATGATGGCGTCTTTCTCCGTCAGGCCCTGGTCACCGAACTCGAGCCCTGCACGGGCGGCTGGAAGCTGACCTCGCGGCTCGGGGAAGAATTCGCGGCGGCGACGGTGGTCGTGGCGGCCGGCACCTTCCTGAACGGTTGCGTCATCGAGGCTGATGGAGTCAGCCCCGGCGGCCGCTGGGCGGAGATACCATCGAATTCTCTGCCAAAATACCTGCAAATGATGGGTTTGGAACTGGTTGAGGTGACAGGGCGGACGTCTCCCCGGGTGTCTGCACGCGGTCTTGAGGCCCTGCTCTCCAGGGCCGAACCTGGCTCCAGGATCTCCAGCGACAGCCGCCTTCGCCGCGACGGATCCCAGCTGGATGAATTTCTGGCTTTCGGTTTTGAGACCCGGGATGACCGCGGCAGCCAGCTGGAAGAGCTGAGGAAGAATGACGGCTTCGTCGATGCCTGGATAACCCGCGCCTCCTATGCGGTCCGGCATGACGTGCTGGCCTCAGGACAGGTGGGAACGGACCTCGAAGTCGTGGACGCACGAGGCCGGGGGATTTTCTTCGCCGGCCGCGCCGCGGGCTGCTGCAACTACTCCGAAGCGGCGGTTCTGGGATTCCTGGCCGGCCGGAGCGCCGCAAGCCGGGCGTTAAATGGCGCCGCCGGCGAAACAGCAGGCGCCGCCGGCCGGGCAGCTGACGCCTCGACTCCGCCGGTGTTGACAGATGAACACAGGCTTGTTACCACACTACTTGACCGGATAGTCAACAAGAAGATCCGTCCCGTGACGGTCAGGATCGATGATGAGACCGGCTGTTAGCGACAAATTGGAATTTGACGTGATTGTCGTAGGCGGCGGCCATGCCGGCTGCGAAGCGGCTCTGGCTTCGGCGCGCATGAACTGTAACACACTTTTGCTCACTATCAACCTCGAAAAGATTGCGCTCATGCCCTGCAACCCCGCCGTCGGCGGCGTCGGCAAGGGGCAGCTCACGCGCGAGATCGACGCCCTCGGTGGCGAACAGGGACGGAACACCGACCGCTCTTTCATCCAGATGAAGATGTTGAATACCGGCAAGGGCCCGGCGGTCAGGGCCCTGCGGGCGCAGGCGGACAAGAAGGTCTACGAGGACAACATGAAGATGGCCCTGGCGGCGCAGCCCAAGCTGAAGATCATGGAAGGGATCGCCGCCGCCATCAATGTTTCACGTGAAACAATCACCGGCGTTACGCTCACCGACGGCAGCCGGATCGAGGCCGGATCCGTCGTTCTGGCCTGCGGCACTTTTCTCAGAGGAATGATCGTCGTCGGCGAACTGCGATTCCCCGCGGGGCGAATGGGAGAGCCGCCGGCTACACAGCTTTCGGCCAGCCTCGAGACCGCCGGCCTGGAGCTCGGCCGTTTTCAATCGGCCACGCCTCCCCGCACCGATGCCCGCACGATCAACCCCGAAAGGATGGTCCTCGAGCCAGGCGACAGCAATCCGGCCATGTTCTCGCCATTTTCACAGCGGCGGAGCGACGAGCAGATTCCCTGTTATCTGACATACACCAGCGCCAGGACCCATGAGGTCGTCCGGAAATATCTCCATCTCTCGCCCATCAAAACCGGCTCCATCAACGGAAAAGGGCCCCGCTACTGCCCCTCCATCGACCGCAAGGTGATGAACTTTCCGGAACGGCCGCGCCATCCGGTCTTTGTCGAGCCCGAGGGGCGCCACACGACAGAGCTATATCTGCAGGGTCTGACGACAAGCCTGCCCGTTTGGGTGCAGGAAAAGGTGATCAATGCCACACCGGGCCTGGAAAACGCCCGGCTGATGCGCCCGGGCTATGCGGTCGAGTATGATTACATCTTTCCCAGCCAGCTGAAGCTGAGCCTGGAGACAAAGCCGGTCAGACGGCTGTTCCTTGCCGGACAGATCAACGGCACCAGCGGCTATGAGGAGGCGGCGGCGCAAGGCCTGATGGCCGGGATCAACGCCGCTCAGGCGATAAAGGGCGGCGAAGCCGTGGTTCTAAATCGTAGCGAGGCCTATATCGGTGTCCTTGTCGACGATCTGGTGACCAAAGGGGTGGACGAACCCTACCGGATGTTCACTTCGCGCGCAGAGCACCGCCTGCTTTTGCGGCATGACAACGCTCACGACCGCCTTTCTCCGCTCGGGCACAGCCTGGGCCTGATCGCTGATAAGGAAATGGACTTCATTGAGGCCCGCCGGGAACAGACCGCGCACTTCCTGAAAAAATTGCGGTTTGCGCGAGTCAAGCCCACTCCCTCTCTAAACAGTTATCTGTCGGATGCCGGCAGTTCTCCCATCTCAGAGCCACAACCAGCGTTAAAGCTCATAAAGAGGCCACACGTCACAATCGATGGCTTGCGGAGCAATCTTGATGGAAATCAGCACGCCGAGGACGATTTTGCCACGCTCACCGATAATACCGATCCGGAAATTTCCGGGCGCGCCGAGGTCACGATCAAGTATGAGGGCTACATCTCCAGCCAGCTGCAGCAGATCGACCGGCAGCTTAGAATGGAAAAAACGCTCATACCCGATGATTTCGCTTATGAAAACCTCAAGGGCGTCACAAGAGAGGCCCGTGAGAAACTTTTACGTCTGCGGCCGGCCTCACTAGGCCAGGCCTCGCGCATCGCCGGCGTCTCGCCCGCGGATATATCAGTGCTTTCCATCTATCTCAAGGCATGCGGCGGATGATTTCGCATTCCGACGCCCGCGCCATGGTATGCAATCGATGATTTGGCATTCCGATGCCCGGACATGGGAGTGCAACGAGTGAGCTGGCAAAGCGGCCTCAGCGCAGATTTCAGGCTGACCGAAGAGCAGATCCGCGCATTTGAGCGGCTTCTGGATATCCTTAGCGCCGCCTCCAACCGCAATCTCACAGCGGTCACAGGTGAGGAAAAGATCGTCGAGGTCCATTTCAGGGACAGCCTCAGCCTCACGGCCTTCAGGGAGCTCAGCGCCGCTGCCAATATCGTCGATATTGGCAGCGGCGCCGGTTTTCCCGGCATTCCTCTGGCGATAGCCCTTCCCGAAAAGAAATTCAGCCTGATTGAAGCCAACGGCAGGAAGTGCGAATTCATCGCATCCGCAGCCCGCGAACTGGGCATGAAAAATGTGGAAGTGATCAATGCGAGGGCCGAGGAAGCCGGGCGCACTTACTTCCGTGATTCCTTCGATCTGGGCCTCGCCCGCGCCGTCGGCTCCCTGCAACTGGTGATCGAATACGTCATGCCGCTGCTAATGCCGTCTGGCAGCGCCCTTCTGCAGCGCGGCGCCCGCGAGGAAGGCGACGAGGCTGCTGCCGCCAGCGCCGCCCGGGAACTGGGAGCCCGGCTTGACTCGGTCACCCCGGTTGAACCGTATCCGGGTTCGAATAACCTCAATGTCTGGACCATCGTCAAGTCTGTTCCTACTCCGGAACGCTTCCCGCGCCGCCCCGGGATCGCAAAAAAGAGGCCCCTATCTGGCTCTGGTCACGATTAACCGCTTCTGTTAGAATTCCAGCGTCAGCAATACAATTCTTGATACAGGCAGGGTCGTCTTGGGAAAAACGTATGTTGTGGCAAACCAGAAAGGCGGCGTGGGCAAGACGACGACCTGTGTTAACACCGCTGTGTGCCTGGCTGAAGCAGGCGCCACCGTCCTTTTGATCGACATCGATCCCCAATGCAACGCCACCCATGGGCTGGGGTTGCACGAAACCGGCGGTCCCAATTCATACGATATATTCTCCGGCGGCGATGCCTCAGCCGCGATAATCTCCACGAGCATCCAGAACCTTTACCTGATCCCATCGACGCGCGACCTGGCAGGAACGTCTGTCGAGCTCCCCGGCCGGGAGCGGCGCGAGTTCATCCTGGCTGACGCGCTCCTGACGTTAGCCGACAACTTCGACTACGTTTTCATCGACTGCCCGCCGTCGCTGGGCCTGCTCACGCTCAACGCCCTGGTTGCGGCCGACAAGGTCATCGTGCCGGTACAGTGTGAGTATTACGCTCTCGAGGGCCTGGGCCAGCTGATGCAGACGGTCGAGATGATCAGGGCGGGCCTCAATCCGCGGCTCGAGGTCGCCGGCCTGCTGATGACCATGTACGATCCGCGCACCCGGCTCTCCACCCAGGTGGTGCAGGAAGTGCGTTCCCATTTTCCCGAGCTCACCTACCGTACCATTATTCCGCGAAATGTCAGATTGAGCGAAGCACCTAGTTTTGGCATGCCGATTTCCCATTACGATCCCACCTGCGCAGGGTCGGATGCGTATTTCGATCTAGCCACGGAGGTGGTCGAGCGTGAGTAACACCAAGGGTAACAAGGGGTTGGGACGCGGGCTGTCAGCCCTGATAAGAGATACCACTTCTGATACGCCTGGTCAACACCAGCCGTTAGCGGGCGACACCCCGGCGATTTCAGATTCTTTATACCAATTATTGCCTGTAGATCAAATACGGGGGAATCCCAAGCAGCCGCGGACGGTCTTCGACGGCGAGGCGCTCGCCGAGCTTGCCGAGTCGATCAAATCGGTCGGCCTAGTGCAGCCCGTCGTCGTGCGCAGACAGGGTAAGGGTTATGAGCTCGTCGCCGGCGAGCGGCGCTGGCGAGCCGCCGGGCTGGCGGGGCTGGAGAAGATCCCGGCGATAATCCGCGAGGCCGGCGATGCCGAGTCACTGGAGCTGGCCCTGATCGAGAACCTCAGCCGTGAGGACCTCAACCCTATCGATACCGCCAGGGCCTATGCGATCCTGCAGGAAGATTTTGGCGCCACCCAGGAGCAGCTGGCCGGCAAGCTCGGGCGCAGCCGCTCGGCCGTGGCCAATACGCTGCGGCTGCTTGACCTGCCGGATGAAGTCCAGGACCTGATCGAGAAGGGAAAGCTTTCCGAAGGACATGGCCGAGCCCTGCTGTCGGTTCCCGACCGCCTCAAGCAACGCAAGCTCGCGGCCAAGATCGCCAAGAGAGGCCTTTCGGTCAGGCAGGCGGAGGAGCTGGCGAAGAAGGAGGGCGCGGCGCAGCGCCATGTCCGTGAAATCGCTGCCTCGCCGGTGGGACAGGAACTGATGGACGAGACCACCGACGCACTCTACTCGGCATTCCGGCTGCCGGTGAAGGTCCGCTGGGCAACGAAGGGCGGCCGCGTCGAGATGGAATTTGAAAGTGAGGAACAGCTGCGGCGGATGATCGACGTTCTCGAGAGTTCGTGAATAGGGACAACCTGCATCCGATGGAACAGATCGTCGCCCCTTACCTGGAGGTTGAGGGCGTGGCCGCGGCGGCGCTGGTCTCCAGGGACGGGCTGCTGGTCGCCTCGGCCGGCGGAGCCGATCTCGGCCTGGAAGCGCTGGCGGCTTATTCCGCTTCGATCATGTCTTCCGCCATGGGCCTCTCACAGGAGCTCGGAACAGATCCGCCGAGTTCGCTCGCCCTCGAGTTTCCCGTGCGCAAACTTACTCTGGCGCTGCTAACCGATGAGCTGCTTTTGATGCTGGTGGGCAGTAGCAAGCGCTCCGGCTAGGGAAGTTCCTTCCGGCGAAGCTCCCGTTGAGGCCGCTCCTGAAGACCCATGCCCCCCGGTTCCGGAACCACTATTTCCCTGCCCTTCGTTTCCCGGCAAAGACCGACCGCTGATGCCGTCGCCCGGACCTCCCGGCGAGGCTGATGAGGTGGTTGACTTTTCGTCTGATTCGGGAGCCGCTCCGGTTGTCGCTTCGGTTGCCGATTTAATTGCCGATTCGGTAGCCGGAGCCGCGCCATGCAACGCCGGCGGTTCCGGCGGCGCGGGCGGCGGAGGCGGATCGAGATTGATGTCGATGCCGCCGCAGTCTTTTCCCGATAAAACCGCGACCTTGTCGGCGCTGGCGAAGTCCTTCCCGTTGTTATACCACTCGCCCTCATACTGGGAAGAGCGTGACGTTACCCGGATGGCGTAGGCTCCGGCCGGCAGCGGGTCGCTCCTGTAGTAGCCATCCGCCGTGGTCAACTGCGTGTCGACGATGATTCCCGCTTCATCAAAGATGTCAACCATCACAAAGGCAGCCGGCTTGTTGCCGTTTTCGATGGTCACCCTGCCGGAGACGGTTCCGCCGCCTCCGAGGCAGGCGTCGACGCCGCCAGCCGTCTCGCCCGCATGAAGCTCGATGATCTTGGCCGTCTGGTAGGTGGGTTGGTCCGAGAACCATTGGCTGGCGTAGCCGTCCCTGGCCGGCACGAATTCTATCTTGTACCCCGCGGCCTTGCCGCTTCCGGTCGACGAACTCGCGGGTGGCAGACCGGTGATGCGGTAATCGCCGTTCGCGTCCGTGACAACCTCGCTCTGGAACAGCAGCTTGACCCCGGCAGCTTCGTCAACAAGGTAGGCAAGCACGCTGACCCCGGTGAGGCCCTTGCCGGAACCGTCAGAAACATGCCCGGAGATGGAGCCGTCAGTGGCTTCAGCCGGCAGCAGCGCCTGGCTGATGGAAACCGCTCCGCCGGCAGCGATATGAATGGTCAGGCCGGCAGGCGGCGCTCCGCCGTACCAGGCCGACTTCCAGACGCCGGCCGAGTCGAAGAAAAAGAGTCGGTAATCTCCGGGAGCCAGGCCCGGGAATTCAAAGCCGCCGTCTACCGCGGTTCTGGCGCTGGGGCCGGTAAAGGCCCCGGTGCTGTCGGCAAGGTAAACGGTGATACGGGCCAGAGGCGACCCCACGGGCAGACCGGAAACCACATGTCCGGAGAGCGACCCTGTAGAGGCTGGTGATGCCGGCCCCCGGCCCGATGAGTCCGCGCCATCGGAGCCGGCCTGGGGCGATTCGGTATCGAGATTGGTGAAAACGGAAGGCCCTGCGCCGAAAGCGCCGCCTGGAGCGCCGCCTGGAGTTGCACCGGGGACCGCGGGGACCGGCCCGTTGACGCCGGACGAGGTGGTGACGGCGCCTGCCTGTTCGGCAATCGGCCCGTTTGCAGCCTGTTCGGAAGAATCAGACAGTATTATCTGGGCGGCCAGAAGCGCGGCGATAAAACCGAAAAGTATCAGCAACAGCAAGCCCAGCCGCAGTGGTTGTTTGATTATTGAACCGGCCAATCCAACTTCCCGACAGACCCCCTGGAGCGACAATAAAAAAAGGGCGCACTGAAACCAGCGGCCCTAAATCGTTCTAATCGTACCACGCGGATAGATCTTTATCAACGGCTCCTACTGGTTGTTGCCGCCGCCGTTGCCGCCGCCGCCGTTGCCGTTGTTGCCATTGCCGCTATCCCCGCTCGCCCCGGCGGTCGTCCGTCCTTCGTTGCCGTAACCGTCGTCGCGGGTGGTCGGGGAGTCTCCGCCGGAGTACAAGACGAAACTGCCCTTGAGCTGCTTGAACTCCGGTTTCTCCTTGGGCAGGGCGAAATCCTTCTTGGGCTTGTCCTGAAGGGCGCTGGTCATGAAGTCTTTCCAGATCGTGGCCGGGAAGCCACCGCCCCAGACCTGGCCGCCGTGAACGTTATCCATCGGCAACTGCTGATCGGGAAAACCGATCCAGACCGCGGTCGACAGATCGGGCGTGTAGCCGACAAACCATGCGTCCTGCAGGTTCTCGGTGGAACCGGTCTTGCCCGCCGCCGGCCTGCCGATGTTGGCCTTCGAAGAAGTCCCTCTCTGAATGTCCTGCTCGAGCACCTTGGTCACCTCGTAGGCGACGCCGTCCTTTACCACTCGGCGCGGTTGCGGGTTGGCCTGGTAGTCGACGGTGCCGTCAGCCATCTCCACCTTGGTGATGGCGATCGGCTCGGAATACATGCCGTTGGCCGACAGGGTCGCATATGCGGAGGACATCTCCAGTGGCGATACGCCCTGGCCCAGACCGCCCAGCGCGATCGACGGGTTGGTCGCCATCGGGCTCTTGATGCCAAGGCGTTCGGCGGCGTCGCGCGCCTTGTCGGGACCGACGTCCATGACCAGCTGGGCGTAGACCGTGTTGTCGGAATGAAGCATGCCCGTCTCGAGGCTCGAGGCTCCGTAATATTTATTGTCATAAGTGGTCACGTGCCAGGGAGGCCCGCCCCCCGGCAGGGGAATGTCGATCTGTTTTGACATGTAGTATGTCTTCTGGGGATTTGCTCCCTGCTCGACCGCCGCCGTCAACACGAAAGGCTTGAAGCAGGAACCGGGCTGGCGCCTGGCCTGCACCGCCAGGTTGAACTGGTACTGCTTGAAGTCCTGACTGCTCACCATTGCCTTGATGTAGCCGGTCGCCGGATCGATAGAGACCAGCGCCGCCGCCGGATCGCCTTCCTCGTTAAGCGTATTCTTGATGGCCTCGACCCCGGCCGCCTGCAGCGCCGGCTCGATGGTGGTCTGCACTGTGAGGCCGCCCTCGAACACCTTCTTGGCGCCGTATTTATCAATCAGCTGCTGTTTGACGTACTCGACGAAATATGGTTCGTGGATGCCCCCGGCCGTGGCGTTCAGCACGATCGGCTGCGTGGCGGCGTAATGCGCCTCGGCCTGCTTGACGTAACCGAGGTCGGCCATCTTCTGCAGCACCGTGTTACGGCGCTCCAGTGCGGCCGCCATGTCCTGCTTGGGAGAAAAAGCCGAGGGGGCCTGGGGCAGACCCGCCAGCAGAGCGCACTGGGCGAGGTCGAGCTGGGTCACGCTCTTGCCAAAATAGGTCTGAGCGGCGGCCTCGACGCCGTATGCGTTCTCCCCGTAGTAGATGGTGTTGAGGTAGCGCTCCAGGATCGTATCCTTGGAGGCGGTCCGCTCCAGCTGTGTAGCCAGCACCGCCTCGACGATCTTGCGGGTGAAGCTGCGCTCGTCGGTGACGTAGACTTTTTTGACCAGTTGCTGGGTTATGGTGCTGCCACCCTCGGCCAGACGCCCCTGGCTGATATCCGTCACCAGGGCCCGGCCGATCGCCTGGTAGTCGACGCCGCCGTGCTCGTAGAAACGCTCGTCCTCGATGGCGATCGTGGCTTCCTTGAGATAGCTGGGGATGGCGTTGAGCGGCACCACCGTGCGGTTCTCGTCCCCGTAGATCTCCGCCAGCAGCGTGCCGTCGGCCGCATAGATCTTGGATGTCTGGCTGATCGAGCTGAAGTTGTCTTCGTTGAGCTTGGGTAGATCGTGCATCAGAGCCATGACGGTCTGGATGCCGACAAGCAGGGAGAGCATTACAAAGATGATGAAGAATGCAACGCCGAAGACCAGGTAGGACCGGCGGGTTTTTTTGCGCCTGGCTTGCTTACGCCGTCGAGGCATGGAGAATTGCCGCCTTAGCTGAGATCATTGCTACGCACTATAGAGGTCCGGCGGCTAGCCGGACATTATTTCATTTGACGTGTTGAATATACTTCATAAAGATTTCAAAGGCTTCTTCCACAGCGACATCGTCGAGATCCATCTCTTCGGAACTGTGCTTGAGACATTCCTTCATGCGATGGCTGATCAGATAGACGCCGACGCGGTCGAGCGCCGCCCTGGTTGCAGCCAGCTGGGTCAGAACATCCTCGCAGCGCTTGTCCTCCGAAATCATGCGCTGCAGTCCGCGGACCTGACCTTCAATACGACGAAGCCTGTTTAAAACTTTTTCTATGTCTGTCTTCGCAACCGCGGTGATCACCTTGCCTTGTGGGAATGCGGGACCTGACTCTTTCCGGTGCAGGCGAAAAACAGGGGCCTACAGAGATGCTTTTACCCCTGTGGGTATCCGCTATTATCCCATGGTTTTTTAGAGAGTGTCAAGATTCCGGTCCAGATTCGGCCGGCTGCTGCTAAGATTATCCCATGAACGTCATCAGCTGTTCCCGCAGGACCGACATCCCCCGTTGCTACGCCGGCTGGCTGGAGGAACGCCTGGCCGAAGGAATGGTGGAGTTCCGTGCTCCACGGGGATCGCTCAGGAGGGTCTCCCTTGAGGCCGGGGAAGTGCACTCGATAGTGCTCTGGTCCAAGGATTACGGCCCTTTGCTGGAGCGGGCCGGCCTGGTCGCCCGCCTGAGTGGACTCAACCCCTACTTCCATCTGACGGTCACCGGCCTCGGCGGCACCGCCTGGGAGCCCGAAGTGCCTCCCTGGCGGCAGGTAGCCGACCAGGCGAAGCAGCTGGCGCAAGCCTTCGGGCCCGGCCGGGTGAACTGGCGCTTCGACCCCATACTGCACTGGCCCAGCGGCGGCTCGACCGCATCAAACCTCGACCTGTTTCCCGCAATCGGTGAAATCTTCGCCAGAGCCGGCGTCAGCAGCTGCACCTTTTCTTTTACTCAGTGGTATATCAAGAGCCGCCGCCGAGCCGAAAAGTGCGGCCTTGGCTTCATCGAGCCCAGCCATGAGCAAAAGCTGTCGATGACCGGCGCTCTGGCGGATGAGGCCGGGATACTCGGCATCAGGCTGGAAAGCTGTGCTGACCCCAGCTGGACGGAAGTGCCGGATATCGGCCGCGGCCGCTGCATCGACGTGGCGAAGCTCGACGGGCTGCGCGAGGGGATTCCGCGGCCCGGCGGTGAGAGCGGCAACGCCCCGGCGGCCAAGGATCCCGGGCAGCGGGCAGAATGCGGCTGTTCCACCAGCATCGACATCGGCAGCTACACTCAACGCTGCGCGGGCAGCCCCTGCGTTTACTGCTACGCCAACTAACCGCTTAACTTCCCCGGCAGGGGGTGCGGCCGGTTTTCCTCAGACGCGCCGCGAGGAGAACAGCACCCAGGTGCCGATGCCGAGCAGGACCGTGATGAATCCGTAGATGTAGAGAGCTGTGCCTTTGGCCTGGTCGGCCGATAGCCACCAGGCGCTGCTGAAGATGACTATTCCATATATGATCTGGCCCGCAGCCATGATGGTGGCGCGGTCGCGTTTTCCTTCTTCGCCGGCTCTTTCCCCTTGTTTTGCCATCTGAACCTCCCGTTTCCGCTGTTGATACTGCAAGTATTTCCCAGGGCCGCGGTTTTTCCTTCCAGCCGGGATGCGCGGCCGGGGACCCGCTCACCGATACTGCTACCTCCAGATTACCTGAACGGCCCTCAATCCTCTCGCGCGGCACGCCGGAGTGACCCGCTCCAGTATGATAATATCAGCGGCATGACGCAAACCCGACAGACGATCTACATATGACCGACACCGGACAACTGCTGACACGGCTGCGGCAGCTGCTGCTCGAGAAAGCCTACCTGACGGGCGACTTCATCCTTACCTCGGGCAAGCGCAGCGACCACTATTTCGACTGCAAGCAGGTGACACTGAACGCCGAGGGGCTGGCGGTGGCATCCGAGCTGCTGGTCGAAAAGCTGCGCGCAGAGGGTATCGGCGCCATCGGCGGGCTTGCCATCGGCGCCGACCCCATCGTCGCCGGCGTCGTGGCCACCAGCTGGAAGCTGGGCTATCCGGTGCAGGGCTTCATCGTCCGCAAGGAGCCCAAGGAGCACGGCACCAGCAAATGGATCGAAGGCCCGCTCGAGCAGGGAACGCGGGTCGCCATCATCGATGACGTGGTCACCAGCGGCGGCTCCATCATCAAGGCCATCAACAGCGCCCGCATCGAGGGACTCGAGCCGGTGGTCGCCTACACCATCGTCGACCGGGAAGAAGGAGGCGCCGAAGCCATCGAGAGCGAAGGCCATCTTCCCTTCGAAGCGCTGTTGCGCTACAGCGAGCTTTTTTCCTGAAAGCCGGCCGGCGGCCCGGCATGGCCGCCAAGTCCGTTCTGCAGGGGTAACGGTTTTCTTCATCAGGATGCTGGCGCTTACTAAAAGCCCGCGTTTAGCCACGGCCCGAACAGGTAATTAAAAGGCATTATGGATTACACCATCAGGATAGGCGGCCAGGCGGGCCAGGGACTCCAGACGATCGGCGCGGTGCTTGGGAAACTGTTCACGCGCTCAGGCTTCCAGGTCTTCACCCACCAGGACTATATGTCACGGATCCGCGGCGGCCACAATTATTACCAGGTGCGGTTCGCCGACCATCCCGTCAGCTCTTCCCGCAGCCAGGTTGACATCCTGGTGGCGCTTGACAAGGTCACCGTGGCCGAGCACCAGGATGAGATGGCCCCCGGCGGCATCATCATCTACGACTCCGAGACCGTCAAGGAAAAGTACGAAGGCGAGATGTTCCTCGACGTACCCGCGCGCAAGATCGCCATGGATACCGCCGGCAACCGCCTGATGGAAAACACCGTCGACGTCGGCGCCATCCTGGGGATGCTGGGCCTGGGCCTCGAGCAGCTGGAGAAGCTGCTGGAAGAGACGTTCCTGCGCAAGGGCCGGGAGATCGTCGACCAGAACGTCGCCGCGGCCAGGGCCGGCTCCGATTACGCCCGGGAGAACTGCGGCCAGTGCGCCTTTACCGTGCCCGCGGACGCCTCCGGCGACGGGCCGCCGGCGCGGAGGATGCTGCTCGACGGCACCAGCGCGGTGGGCCTGGGCGCGCTCACGAGCGGCTGCCGCTTTTATTCCGCCTACCCGATGACGCCCTCGACCGGCGTCTTCACCTTCATGGCGTCGCAGGCCAAGAAGCACAGCCTCGTGGTCGAGCAGGCCGAGGACGAGATCGCCGCGATCAATATGGCCCTGGGCGCCTCTTTCGCCGGCGTGCGCGCCATGACCGGCACCGCCGGCGGCGGCTTCGCCCTGATGGTCGAGGGGCTGTCGCTGGCGGGAATGACCGAGACGCCGGTCGTGATCTACGTCGGCCAGCGGCCGGCGCCCGCGACCGGGCTGCCGACCCGCACCGAGCAGGGCGACCTGCTCTATGTGCTGCACGCCGCCCACGGGGAATTCCCACGCGTGATCATGGCTCCGGGCACGCCCGAACAGGCTTTTTACCTGACCGGCAAGGCCTTCGACCTGGCCGAGAAATACCAGATACCCGCCTTCATCATCTCCGACCAGTACCTGGCCGACACCGAGTGGTCCCTGGACGGCCTCGATCCATCGAGGATCGAGTACCATGACTACCGCCTGCGGGCCGCCGACCTGGAAAAGCTCGACGACTACAAGCGGCATGCCTATACAGATACAGGTGTCTCGCCGCTGGCCGAGCCGGGAGCCTCGCGGCACCTGGTCGTCACCGACAGCGACGAGCACGACGAGGACGGCCACATCATCGAGGACGCCGAGACCCGCACCCGCATGGTGGAGAAGCGGCTGCTGAAGAAGATGCCGCTCATCCGCGAGGAGATCTCGCCGCCGCTGCTCTACGGCGACGATAGCGCCCGGACGATTATCTGCGGCTGGGGCTCGACCTACGGAGTCATGAAAGAAGCTGTTGACGACATCGGCGGCGCCGGCGGCATCGCCATGCTGCACTTCAGCGAGGTCTATCCCTTCCCGGGAACATCGAAGTTCGATTACCTTGCCCTGCTGGGGCGGGCTAAGCGGACCATCTGCATCGAGAACAACGCCACCTCGCAGTTCGCGCAGCTGATGCGCGCCGAGACCGGCTTTCAGTTCAGCGACCACATCAACAAGTTCGACGGGCGGCCGTTTCTGCTCGACGAGCTGCTGGCGAAACTGAAAGCCCTGGAGAAATCGCATGCCTGACGATCCCGGAAAATCAAAATCTGAAACGGGGAAGGGCCCTGAGATCGAAGGGAAGGGTCCCGCGATCGAAGATTATCGCGGCCAGAACCCGGCCTGGTGCCCAGGCTGCGGCAACCTGCAGATCCTCAGGGTCTTCAAGATGGCCATGGTCGAGATGGGCATCGAGCCCCACGAGCTGCTGCTGGTCTCCGGCATCGGCCAGGCGGGCAAGTTCCCCCATTACACCCGCTGCAACACGTTCAACGGCCTGCACGGCCGCACGTTGCCGGTAGCACAGGCCATCCGCATGGCCAACCACGATATGCGCGTCATCGCCGTGGCCGGCGACGGCGACTGCTACGGCGAGGGCGGCAACCATTTCCTGGCGGCCATGAGGCGCAACCTCAACGTCAAACTCTTCGTGCATGACAACCAGGTCTACGGGCTGACCAAGGGGCAGGCCTCACCGACGACAGACGAAGGCATGGTCACGGGCACGCAACCTTTCGGCGTACTCTCGGCGCCGATGAACCCGGTGGCCCTGGCGGTCGCGATGGACTGCAGCCTGGTGGTCCGCGGCTTTTCCGGAAACCAGGAAGAGCTCAAGGAACTGATGAAGACGGTGCTGGAGCACAAGGGCTTCGCGCTTCTTGATATATTCCAGAATTGTGTTACATACAACGAGATCAACACGTTCCAGTGGTACAAGGAACACTGTGACCCGGTAGGAGAGGACCACGACCCGACCGACCGCGAGGCGGCCTTCCGCCTGGCGCTCAAGGCCGGCGACAGGATCCCGACCGGCGTCATCTACCGCCACGACCGTCCCCTGATGGAAGACCTCATCCCCGTCATCGCCGGCGCCGAGCCGCTGGTGCGCCAGCCTTTCTCCCAGGAAGATGTCGCCGGCGAGCTGGCGCGCTTCTACTAGGAAGCCAAGCCTGCGGAGGATAGCGGCCAGCCTCCAGGCTTCGCTGAAGCGGTTATACTAGGCAAGCCTCACCCGGCAATCGTCACAGAACCCCGGGCCCTTGCGGTCGGTGTCGCCTATGGCGTTGGAAAAGCGCATGATGCAGTCGGCGCGGCCGCAGTGGCTTAAGCCCAGCACGTGTCCGGCTTCGTGGGTTATCTCTTTCAGGATCCGCTCCCTCAGAAGCTCGTCATCGGGAGGCAGCCCGTAGAATTCCGGACCCAGGCGGTGCAACGACACTATCGCGACTCCCCGGTCGCGGTCGGCGACGCCGAAGACGTAGTTCAACCCTGGCAGGAAGATGTCGAGCCCGGTGATCCCCACGAGCAACTCCGGACCCTGGCGCCGGCTGCTGAGAGAGTCCAGAAATGCCTCGCCACGGAACTGGCTTCGCTTACGGTCGAAAGCACCCGCGGGAACACCCAGCCGTTCGCCGACCTCTGACTCAAAGCCGAAGACGGCGCCAGCGGCCCCGGCAAGGCCGCTCAGGAGCCCGCCGATCCTCCGGTCGGTTATCTCCAGATCGTCGAATGGCACTATTTCCAGTTTTTGTTGCATCCCGGCACAGCCTATCTGAGGCGGGTATTGCTTTCCAGAGAGTCGAGGGCCGCCGGGGCTTCCGGCAACATGAAAAGTTTGTCCGTCCGAAGCCCCTGCTAGCATCTTCCCCAGAATCAATAAGCATGGATCTTCAAAGGAGAGAGGGATGGGTACAGGTGACTGGATATTCATCACGGCCGTGTGCGTTTCGCCGCTGCCGCTTTTAAGCCTGCTGGTCCGGGAGCTTGCCCGTGCATGTAGCCGATAAGCTCGACGTACTGGCCGCCGGCGCCCGGTATGACCTCGCCTGCGCCTGCGGCGGCGGGTCGCACCGGGTGCGCGGTCCCTTGGGCAGATGGGTCTATCCCGCCGTGCTCCCCAGCGGCGAGTCGATGCGCCTGCTCAAGGTGCTGCTTTCCAATTCCTGCAGCCGCAACTGCCTCTATTGCCCACAGCGCCGCGGCCGGGACTTTGTGCGCCAGTCCTTCAAACCGGAGGAGCTGGCCGCCACCTATATGGAGATGTTCCGCAGCGGCGCCGTCACCGGCCTCTTCCTCAGCTCGGCTATCACCGAGACCGCGGAGAGCAGCATGGATGACCTGCTGAGAACGGTCGAGCTGCTGCGTTTCCATCATCACTACCGGGGCTGGCTGCACCTCAAGGTCCTTCCCGGCGCCAGGCGCGGGCAGGTGGAGCGCGCGGCGGCGCTGGCCAACCGCCTGTCGCTGAACCTCGAGGCGCCCACTGCCGCCCGCCTGAAACGGATCTCCCCGCAGAAGGACTTCATGACCGGCATCTACGAGCGCATGGGCTGGATACGCGAGCTGATCTCCGGCCGCTCCGCCCGCTGCCGCGGCCAGACCACCCAGCTCGTGGTCGGCGCCGGCGGCGAGACCGACGCCGAGTTCATCGGGCTCTCGGGCAAGCTCTACGCCGACCTGAAACTGTCACGGATCTACTACAGCGCTTTTCAGCCGGTGCCGGATACGCCCCTGGCGCACCGTCCGCCGGCATCCTTCGACCGCGAGCACCGCCTCTACCAGACAGATTTTCTGCTGCGCAAGTACGGCTTCGGCGCCGGGGAATTCATCCTCGGCGAAGACGGCAACCTGCCGCTGGACACCGATCCCAAGACGGCGTGGGCCCGGCAGCACCCGGAATTCTTTCCCGTGGAGATCAACAAAGCCGGACGCGCCGAGCTGCTGCGGGTGCCGGGAATCGGTCCGGTGGCGGCTCGCCGCATCGTCCGGCAGCGGCTCAAGGAGCGGTTTTCTTCCCTGGAAGACCTCAAACGCGCCGGCGCTCTCGCCCGGCGGGCGGTCCCCTACATACTTTTGAACGGCAGGCGCCCCCAGGAGCTGCGCGGCGCCCAGCTGAGCCTGCTGTAATCGCCCCGCACGGGACAAGGCGCGGCGCCCCACCGGCCGCACTCACTGCCGCCGCCACCGCTTTAATCCCCGATTTGATTGTTCCCGGAGGGAGATAACCATAGAATACCCACAGCTTCTGGAATCTTATGCAACCTGGGAGAACTTCCATGCCCGGAACGGCAAGCCGCCTGGCGGCGGTCCATTTTTACTATCTGCTCAAAAGCGACGACGAAGAGCTGCACAAGCTGTGGTCGGCGCTCACCGGCGGCGCGCCGCGGCCGGCGGCGCCCGAGCTCGAATTCCTTGAAGAAGGCAACGGCGAGGAGGGAAGCGGCGGCGGTTGCCGCATCGTCCACCGGGTCGAGAGCGGCGCCACCGGCGTCTGTCTGATGTCGCTTCCGGACCTCTCGGTGATCGAGGTCAGCTACCCCGCCGGCGAGGGCGCCCTGGAGGAAGTGTGGCGCCAGGCTTCTGCGGCGATCGAGGCCGACCGCGCGCGCCTGTCAGAGCAGGCAAGCGGAGTCTTCGGTGAGACCACGGTGCTGGTAGGGCCGGCGCTTGGCGCAGCCGCGGAAGATTTGCGCGCCGCCTCCGGTTACGCCGGTCCGGTTCTTTCGTCGAACCTGACCCCCGGGACAATCCCGGACGCGGCGGCGGCCGGGCCGCTGCTGCTGGCGCACTTCCCCGGGCATTCCCGCGGAGGCCGCGATTTTTACGCCGTGGCATCGGACGATCCGGCGGCTTTCATCGATAACGTTTTTCCCCTGATGGACTCGCTGATCAAGAAGCTGGTTCGCACCGCCTCTTATTTTGAACAGCAGCGGCAGACGATCGCCAGCGAGCGCTCCGAGGTCGACCGCGATGTCGGTTCGCTGCTGCATCGTCAGGTGGTCGGCGGCGCGGCGGCGGCTTCGACGGCGGGCGGGGTTTCGGCGCCGGGTGCGCCCTGCGCGCCTGAAGATTCGGGCGCCGCCAGCCTCGAGGGCCAGATCAACGCCCTGTCACGCATGTTCGGCATGCTGGCGACCGATTCACTGCTGATCCGCCAGTCGTCGGAGAGCATGGCCGGGGACATCAAACTGCTGCAGGGAGAGTTCGCCAGGCTGGGGAATGCCGGCGCCAACGAGATCGGCCACCATTACCTCGGCCGCTTCAACGCAGACCTCGCCGAGGCGAAGGCCGAGGCGAAAAAACTCGAATTCGCCCGGCAGAACGCCCAGGCGGCGATCGAGGTGGTCCGCACCCAGGTTGAGATCCTGCGGGCCGGCGAAGAGGCCGTCATCCAGCAGCAGAGCCAGGAGATCCTGTCGCGCAGCCTGGTCCTGCAGAAGGAGCGGCTGGCGCTGCAGGTGGCCGCGGGCTTCATCGAGTTCGTGCTGGTCTTCTACTATGTTCTGAAATCCTGGGAAGGGATCGCAGGCACCGAGACCTTCGACCACGTCTCGCGTCTGGCGCGGTTTATCGTCGTCGGCGCCTTTTCAGGCTCAGCGGCGATTGGAACGCACTATCTGGCGCAGGTTCTGCAACGCGACAGCCTCAAAAGCAGGGGCCTGTGGTTCTCGGTGGCGGTGCTGGTTTTGTCTGCTGGCGCGATGGTGATGCTTACTGTAGCTTATGAATAAGAAAACCCGGATTTTCCCGGCCGGCGACCACGACAGTTGACCGGGAGATCATTCTGGTTTAAGCCTTCGAGGAGGAACCTTGGACGTAATCAAACTCATGGAAGAAGCGATCGAGGAAGAGCGCCGCGCGCACGAAAAATACAAGCATGGAGCCGAAGAAGCCGCCGATCCGGAGACGCGCTCGATGTTCGAACAGCTGGCGCGGATGGAGGAGAATCACGAACGGATGTTGCGCGACCGGCTCTCAGCCCTGAAGCTGATCAAGGGAGACCGCTAGGGCGTCGCTCCCGGTGGCGTGGCCTCGATCCGCGAGACCACCAGCCCGTCGCCCTTCCAGACGTAGTAGGTCCTCCTGGCGCTCGAGGGGCAGCATTCCCGATCTCCAGCGGCGTAAATACCTTCACTCTCGACCAGCATCGAACCCTTGACCGAAAGTTCTCCCTGGGCCACCCGCGTGCGCTCGAAGAGCTCAACCGGCCGGCCGTCCTTCATGCCGTAGACCCGCCAGTCCAGAGGCCGGTTGCCGCCGTCCCCCCTTACCAGCACCACTGCTTCCTGGGCGCCGTCGCCGTTGATGTCCAGGTAGAGGGTGTTTTCCAGGCGCCAGGACGGCGCCGATTCATCGCCGGTCAACATCGAGACGTCGGCCTGTTTGATGTCGGCGCTGCCGGCGCCACCCGCGCCTGAACCCGAAGCGGTGTCGCCGCCCGCCTGGCCGGCATCGGTCTGCGCCTTGTAGGCAGCGCTTGCCGCCGGTGAGGAGCCGTTGCGGGAGAGGATAAAAAGGAAGAAGACGACCGCTGCTGCTGCCAGAATAACCACGGCCGTGGCCGACTTTTGATGGTTCTGCAGCCAGTCGGTCAAGGCCTAGGCCTTCTGCCTGCGGCCGCGGACGAATAGCACCGAAACCGGGAGCGCCCAGGCCAGGACCCAGAAAGCCACTGCGACCGCCAGTCCCAGGCCGGTGTAGTCGGCCTCGACGTCGACGCGGGGACCAAAGGTCTGAAACAGGAAGATGCCCAGGCCGGAAGCGCAGACCAGGCTCCAAACGAGAATGAGATAAAGATAGGTTCTTGGCATCGGGATGTGTTTGCTGACCTAGAAGTAGCCCAGGTCCCGCAACTGCTCCATGATCTCTTCTTTTTCCTGCGAGCGGCCCTCGCGTTCGGGGCCGTCGCCTCGGGGACGGACGCTCTTGCTGGTGCAGGGCTCGCAGCCGAGGCTGCGGTATCCCTGGTCATATAGCCCGCAATAGGGAAGTTCGTACTTCTTGATGTAGGCCCAGATGTCCAGCTCGCTGAAATGGAGGATGGGCTGCACCCGCGTGTGCTCGGGGCGCTCGGAAAAATATTCCTCGTTGACCCTGGCTTCCTGCTCGTCCCAACGGACACCTGTGGCCAGAGCCTTCCAGCCATGCTCCTCGACCGCCATGTTGATCGCGGTGGTCTTCATCACCAGGCAACATTTCTCGTGGTCTTCAGCCAGCCTGATCTGCTTGAGGCCTTCGCTGTTTGTGGCAATGATAAGATTCAGTGCCCAGTCGCGGGCGATGCGGTCACGGAACTCGAGCGCTTCCCTGAACTTGGCGGTCGTGTCGAGGTTGAGCACCGGCACAGGCACCTTGCCCTCGCCCGCGCGTTTGAACAGATGGAGCACGACCAGCGAGTCCTTGCCGCCGGTGAAGGTGGTGGCCAGCTTGCCGTCGAAACGCTTCAGTGCCTCGCGGATGATCTCGAGGCTCTTTTCTTCCTTCTGCTCCAGTGTCCAGTTTTCAGGCATGCAACTATTTTAACTGAATTCCTCCTGCTTTTCCTTCTATTCTTTGACGGCCAGACTTCGAATGCGATTGATCATGGCGGCGATCTCATACCGGCGCGGCAGGGCGTAGTCGCCCGGATGCGCCCCGGGGCGGCCGGCCCCGGCGTCATCTTCAGCGTACGGCGACAGGGCATCGAGACTTTCCTCAGCGACCGCGGCCAGCATCAGATCCAGAATCGCGGCCAGATCGGCCTCACCGTCGAAGAATCCCCGGTTGAGGCCGAGGCGGACAAGGTCGCCTATGGCACGAGTCTGACTTCTATCAACCAACTGCTCGACGAAGGAGAGGTCGACCGTCTGCCGGCCGAAAGCAATCGTGCGCAGACTCTTGGCGGCCACCTTCTCGCGGCCGCCGCGGCGGGGGTTGAGACTGCCGGGAAGAGGCGCCCTGGGCCGTAGCGGCCCGAACCTGCCGGGCCCTTCCGATAACCGGATGTCCTGGCGCGTGCCGGCTATGCGGCGGGCCTCAGCGGTGACCACGCGCGGCCGATAATCCTCCATGGCGATGACGGTGTCGGCCACGCCGAAGTAATCGCCGGAGCCGCCCATCACCAGAACCGTCGAGACGCCGTGCTCGTCCTCGAGATTTCGGACCTGATCGATGAAGGGCGTGATCGGCTCCTTGTCCTTGGCGATCAGGCGCTGCATCAGCTCGTCGCGGATCATGAAATTCGTGGCCGAGGTGTCCTCGTCGATCAGCAGCAGCCGCGAACCCGCTTCCAGCGCCTCGACGATATTGGCCGCCTGCGAGGTGCTGCCGCTGGCGTTGTCAGTGCCGAAGGCCGTGGTATCGATATCCAGGGGAAGGTTGGAGACGAAGGGGCTGATGTCCACCTTCTCGACCCGGCGGCCGTCCTCGGCCCTGATCTTGACGGCGTCGGCCCGGCAGGCCACCAGCTCGCGGCCGTCGCCGGGGATATGGCTGTAGACGCCGAACTCAAGCGCCCTCAGCAGCGTCGACTTGCCGTGATAGCCGCCGCCGACGATGAGGGTGACGCCGCCGGGGACGGCCATACCTGCGACCGCACCCCGGTTGGGAAGCCGCACCTCCCGGCGCAGCTCCGGAGGCGAGCTGAATTCGACCACGCCTGCGCCCTTCAGCGGCAGGTCGCGGATGCCGCTCTCGCGGGCAAGGAGCGACCCGTCGGCGACAAAGCCGGCCTGACCCTCCTGTCGCAGCCACTCCCGCAGCCACTGCTGGTCCTCGGCCGCCTCGATGTGGCGCCAGACCGCGCCGGCGTCGAGCGCATCCATGAACAGCGAGGCGTCGACCAGCTGTGGCGCCTCATCGATGAGCATGGCTACTGCCTCTTGCCCGAGACAGCGCCTGCCGTCCGCCGGCAGGCCGGCGGCGAAGCGCACCTCGGCGAAGCCGGCGTTCACAACCGCCGCCGTTCGCTCCAGGATCTCCTGGCCGCCGCTGTCGACGCCGATATGCCCCGACTTCCCCGTGCCCCGGTTCCCCTTGACCATGGAAGCGATCGCCGTGGCAAAAGCCCTGGCCAGGTAATCTTCCAGAGCCACCCGCCTGACTTCATTGTCATACAGGCCGGGCTCGAAGCCGGCGCTCGCCTGTGGCACCCGCGCCCGCAGGCGCGAGGGCGCCGCGAAGGGATCGCCCTGCACGTAATCGATGAACAGCTCGAAGCGCGGGAAGCTATAGGCTCCCCGGATGCTCCGGTAACTCTTGTAGCCGCGGCCGTCCAGCTGCAGCAGTTTCTGTTTCAGACCCTCTGAGTCCATCTTCCACCTCTGCTTTTATTCTACTTCCACAGTGGCAATCTGTCTTGTTATTGATGCTATCAATCCGGACGGACGGACATGCCGGTTTGGTCCGGAATGCCACCGGGGAGAAGGAAAAAAAATGACACGCTGGAAAGAGTGTTATAGAGTTTACCTGGCTCCATGATTAAAGCTGCTTTAACATAGCCGCCCGGAGTCTCCGGCGGCGCGAAAAGAGGGAGGTCGAGCTACCTTGGAACATGAAGAGATGTCCCTGTTCCCCGGGTTGTCCCGCAGAGATTTTTTAAAGACCTGCGGCGCCCTGGCCGGTCTTATCGGCCTCAGCGGTCCCATGGCGGTGCCAAAAGTGGCGGAAGCGCTCGAACAGCTGGCCAAGCGACCGGCGGTAGTGTGGTCGCTCTTCCAGGAATGCCTCGGCTGCTCTGTCAACCTCCTCCAGTCGCGCAAGCCGGCTCCGGCCAACCTCATCCTGCAGCAGATCTCGCTCAACTATCACGAGGCCGTCATGGCCGCCGCCGGCGACCAGGCGGAGAAGAGCTTCAACGACACGGTTAATTCAGGCGATTTCTATTACATCGTCGAGGGCGCCATCGCCACGACACCGAAGGAAGCCATCACCATCCACGGCAAGACCGCCGCGGATATCGTCACCAGCACCTACAAGAAAGCCAAGGCGACCATCTGCATCGGCAGCTGCTCCTGTTACGGGAACATCCAGGCCGCGGCTCCGAACCCGACCGGCGCCAAGGGCGTGGGCGATTTCCTGCGGCAGGACGCCGGCATCCCCGATGCCGTCGTCATCAATTCGCCCCGGTGCCCGGGCAACGCTGACGATACGGTAGCGATACTCCTGTACGTGCTGGTAAACAAGAAGCTGCCCGAGCTCGATTCGATCGGGCGGCCCAAGTTCCTGTTCGGCGTAACGGTGCATGACAACTGCGAGCGCCGGGGCCATTTCGACAACGGCGAGTTCGTACAGGTCTTCGGCGACGAGGGCTCCGACAAAGGCTGGTGCCTCTACAAGGTCGGCTGCAAGGGCCCGGTTACCTACGCCCCCTGCCCCAAGACCCGCTGGAACGGCCAGCACGGCTGGCCCGTGACCTCGGGCGGACCCTGCATCGGCTGCGCCGAGCCTGACTTCTGGGACAAGCTGACCCCCTTCTATGACAAGGCCCCGGGCTTCCATATTCCGGGCGATATAACGCCGGCCCAGATCGGCGTGGGGCTGGGCGCACTCACGGCGGTGGGCATCGGCGCCCACTTCATCGGCCAGGCTGCCACCGGCAGGCTATTCAAGGGAGGGCCCGTGGAAGGCAAGGAAGAGGAAGCGGGCCCCAAAGAAGGAGGTAAGTAGATGACCAAGGTAGTTATCGATCCGATCACCCGTATCGAAGGCCATCTGCGGATAACCTGCGTGGTCGAGAACGGCAAGGTGACCGATGCCTGGAACACGGCGACGCTCTTCCGCGGCTTCGAGATCTTCATGAAGAACCGCGACCCCAAGGGAATCTGGCAGTTCGCCCAGCGCATCTGCGGCGTCTGCCCGACACCGCACGCGTTCAATTCCCTGAAAGCGGTGGAAACGGCGCTGGGCGTTGACAAGGTGAGCGACAGCGCCCGGCTGGTTCGCAACATGATGGAGGCATGCCAGATCGGCTACGACCATATCCTCTGGTTCTATCAGCTGAACGGCTTCGATTACGTCAACGTCCCCGACGCCCTGAACGCCAAGGCGGCGACGCCGGGGCTCAAGGCGGTGCAGGACCAGGTCAAGGCTGTGGTCGATTCCGGCCAGCTTGGCCCGTTCGCCAACATGTACTGGGACCATCCCGGCTACAAGTTGACCCCGGAGCTGAACCTTGAGGTCACGGCGCATTATCTGCAGGCGCTGGGGGTCCAGCAGCTGGCCAACGACGCCGCCACCATGCTGGGCGGCCGCTATCCCATGATCCACAACTACGTGCCGGGCGGCGTTGTCCAGATGCCCAGCATCGAGACTATCGAGTTCTACAAATCGAACATGGCCCAGGTCAAGGACTTCATCGACACCGTCATGGTGCCGGACCTGCTGGCCGTGGCGCCGTTCTACCTCGACCTGGCGACTTACGGCCAGGGTGTGGGCAACTTCCTCACCTGGGGCGTCCTCGACGAGAAGAGCCAGGACCCCTACGACCGGCTGTTCCCGCGCGGCGGCATCTTCGACGGCAAGCTGGAGCTGCAGAAGGTCGATCCGGATCAGACCAGGCAATTCACCAAGACCTCGTACTACGGTGATGACGTCGGCGCCGGCAAGCATCCGCTCGACGTCGGCCAGGAACCGATCCAGTTCACGCAGCTGCCTCCCATCGAGGGCGAAGGCCTTCCACAGGGAAAATATGACTGGACCCAGGCCACCCGCTACGGGGATCAGAACCGGCCGATGGAGGTCGGGCCGCTGGCGCAGATGCTGGTCGCGTATCTCTCCGGCAGGCCGGAAGCCAAGACGCTGGTGGACAGCACCCTGGCCGCCGTCGGGCATGCCGGCGACCCGATGGTGCTGGTCTCGAACCTGGGCCGGCTGGCCGCACGCGTCCTCAAGGCCAAGATCAACGCCGACAACGCCCTGAGATGGGCCGACGACCTGCTGGCCAATATCGGCGGTGGCGACACCACCGTCTACAACGAGCTCGACTACAGCAGGGACGGCACCGGCAAGGGAGGCTGGGACGCGCCGCGCGGCGCCCTCTGCCACTACACCCGGATCAAGGACGGCAAGATCGACACCTACGCGGCGGTGCCGCCGTCGAACTGGAACCTGTCGCCGCGTGACGACAGCGGCAAACGCGGCCCGGTCGAGGAGGCGCTGGTGGGAACGCCGGTCGTCGATCCAGCAAAACCGCTGGAGATACTCAGAACCGTTCACACATTCGACCCATGAATGGCCTGCGCGGTTCACGTGATTGAACCGGAATCCAACAAAGTCCTAGAATTCCAGGTCAGGTAGGCAGCCATGTCAGGAAGAATACCTCCGACAAGGGAAGAGCACCCGCGGCCGGCGATCGTCATGCACGGGATACACCTGCTGTCGCTGGCGCTGTTGATCTTCACCGGTTTCTACATCTACGGCCCGTTTTTCAGCGGCTTCATGGGCTACGCCAGGACCGTTCATAACATCGCCTGGCTGGTCTTCGTGCTGACGATCATCACCCGGATCTACTGGGCCTTCTTCGGCGCCGGCTCGGCGCCCCCCGGAAGCCGCGTCAAGCGCCGCGACTTCCACTGGTTCAGCCCGCTGAGGCATGAGGGGGAAGGCACGTTCAGGGACACTATCAAGTATTATCTGTTCATCAAAAAGACCTACCCGTCGGTCTACAAGTTCAACCCACTGCAGAAGTCGACGTACCTGTTCTGGGCGTTCATCCTGATGCCGTTGACGCTGCTCACCGGCCTCTGCCTCTGGTCGCCGACGCAGTCGTTCTTCGAGCCCTTCACCTACTGGGCCGGCGGGCTGGCGGCGATGCGCACCTACCACTACTGGCTGATGTGGCTGTTTATCATCACGCCGGCTATCCACATCTATCTTGTGGTCGCCGAAGTCGCGCGCGAGCTGCCACTGATGTTCGCCGGGCGCGAGGGCAAGAACGCTGCACCGCCCAAGGCAGACTGAAACAGCATTGACGGGAAAGAGATCCGCGCATCGGGATGGAACTGGTTCGCGCCGCCGGACGGAACAGGTCGGGGAGCCGGACAGAACAGGCAGACTTGATGGAAACTAACGAAGCTCACGGGGGCGCGGGCGCCGCAGGCGCCCGCGCCCCCGAAACTCCCCTGATCACCATCCTCGGAGTCGGCAACACGCTCATGGCCGACGACGGGCTGGGCATCTTCGTCATCGAAGGCCTTGACGCCGAAGCCTTCGGCTCCGGCGTCAACGTGGTCGCCGGCGGTGTCGCCGGCATGGCCATGCTCAGCCATTTCCTGGAGTCAGATGCGGTCATCGTCATCGACGCCATCGACGCCAGGGCCGAGCCGGGCGCCATCTTCCGCTTCGACCCTGACGAGGCCGGCGTCATGAACCTCCGCTCCAACAATATCCACGGCATGGGCGTACCGCATCTGATCACCAATGCGCGGCTCAAGGGCGCCGACCCCGAGGTCGTCGTCTTCGCCGTCCAGGTGGAGAGCGTCAACCCCCGCGACCGCGAGCTGTCGCCCGCGGTCGCGGCATCGGTCACCCGGGTCCGTGAGCTGGTCGCCGAAGAGGTCGCCCGCCTGCGAGCGCACTGAAGCCGCCCGGCTCCGCGCAACGAAGGCGCCGGCGACCGCCGGTCCCAAATCCGTTTGTATTTTCCCCACCGGCGGGTAGAGAATTGATGCCATGTTCATGATCCTGCTGGCAATGTTCATCATCGTGCCGCTGGCGGAGCTTTTCGTAATCATCGAGATCGGCTCGCGCATCGGCTACCTCTACACGATCCTGATCCTGATCCTGGTCAGCTTCGGCGGCGCCGCGCTGGCGAAACGCCAGGGATACTCCGCCATGGCCCGCATCCAGGAAGATTTCCGCCAGGGACACATGCCCGGCGACTCGCTCATCGACGGCGCCCTCATCCTCTCGGCGGCGCTGCTGCTGCTCACGCCCGGATATATCACCGATGCCGTCGGCCTGCTGTTATTGTTGCCGCCGGTGCGGCTGGCAGTCCGCAAGTATGTGCGGCGCCGCCTCCAGACGGCCATCGACCGGCGTACGCTGCGCTTCGGCCCCCGGGGCGGAGGGTACGGTCCCGGCGGCCCCTCGTCGGGCGGCCCCTCAACCGGATCGCCCGGCGGACAGCCGCCCGAGCCCGAGCAGCGGCGCAAGGAGCTGGAGCCCTAGGTGCCCCGTCCTCTTCTTTACCTGCTGGTCCTGACCGCGGGCATGACCACGATGGCCACCGAGATGAGCGGCTCCCGCCTGATCGCGCCCTATTTCGGCAACTCCCTGTTCATCTGGGCCAACCTCATCGGCCTCATCCTCATCTACCTGACCCTGGGATATTACCTGGGCGGACGCCTGGCCGACCGGCGTCCCGAACCGCGCCTGCTGTGCTGGCTGACGCTGGCGGCGGCGGCGTCGATCGCGGCGCTTCCATTCGTCGCCCGGCCGATCATGAGCCTCGCCATCCGGGGGCTCGAGACGGTCTCTGCCGGCGCCTTCCTGGGCTCCTTTGCCGTCACCGTGCTGCTGTTCGCCATTCCCGTCACCATACTGGGAATGGTGCCGCCCTTCGCAATACGCCTGCGGCTCACCGGCGTCGAAACCGCCGGCAACGTCGCCGGCAGCCTCTACGCGCTCTCGACCGCCGGCAGCATCGCCGGCACCTTCCTGCCGGTGCTGGTGCTGATCCCGTGGATCGGCACCCGCGACACCATGCTGCTGTTCGCGGCGGCGCTGGCGCTGATCTCGGCCGCCGGCCTCGGCCGCGGCCTGTGGATGGGAGCGCCGCTTGTCATCCTGGCCGGAATCGCCATCCCCCAGGGAGTGATCAAGCCCGACGCCAGCGCCATCTTCGAGACCGAGTCTCCCTACCACTACATCCAGGTGACGAAGGAGAACGGTACGACTTTCCTCAAGCTCAACGAAGGCTGGGCGATCCACTCCGAATACAATCCGGACCGCATCCTCACCGGCGCCTACTGGGACTATTTCAACGTCGCCCCCTGGTTCGCCGCCGCCGCGCCGCCCAAAGAGGCGCTGGTCATCGGCAACGCCGCCGGCACCATTCCCCGCGAGCTGACATATTACTACCCGGATATCAAAATCGACGGCGTTGAGATCGATCCAGACATCGTCGACGCCGGCCGGCGCTTCTTCGACATGAACGAGCCCAACCTGACCGTGCACGTCACTGACGGGCGGCCATTCCTCAGGACCAGCGACAAGAGCTGGGACTTCATCGCCGTCGACGCCTTCCGCCAGCCGTACATTCCCTTTTACCTGACCACCCGTGAATTCTTCGAGGATGTCCGCGGACACCTGACCGATGAAGGCGCCGTCATGATCAATGTGGGCAAGACCCCCGGCGACAGCGACGTCGCCGACGCCATCGCCGCCACCATGCGCGATGTCTTCCCCTCGGTATTTTCTTTCAGCGTCGGGCAGTTCAACCAGCTGGTCGTGGCGACGAAGCAGCCGGCCGCGGCGGACGATCTGACGCGGCGCGCCGCGGCAAATTCCGGGCAAGCGACGGCGGGCTTGCAGCCGTCCCCCGCCATGCCGCCCGATGTCGCCCGCCTGGCGGGCCAGGTCTCGTCCCGCGTCGAGGAAGTGCGGCCCGGCGGGACCATCCTCACCGACGACAAGGCGCCGGTCGAGTGGTTGACAGACCAGATGATCATTCACTACGCCACGCAGGAATAAGCCAAGATCCGGGAAAAAGGAGAACGTGGACTTTCTTGACTATCTGTTTCCGGCCTCGGGGGTCGAGACCAACATCCTGGCGCCGCCGCTGGTGGCGCTCGGCATCTCCTTTTTCACTTCGATGGGCGGCGTCTCCGGCGCCTTCCTGCTGCTGCCGTTCCAGATGAGCGTCCTCGGTTACACGACGCCCTCCGTCAGCGGCACCAATTTCGTCTACAACATCGTCGCCATCCCCAGCGGCGTCTACCGGTATTTCCGGGAAGGCCGCATGGCCTGGCCGCTGACACTGGTAGTGATCATCGGCACGCTGCCGGGCGTGTTCATCGGCTACTTCCTGCGGGTGACCTACCTTCCCGACCCCAGGAGCTTCAAGCTTTTCGTCGGTTTCGTGCTGCTCTACATCGGCGGCCGCCTGCTTTATGAAATGACGGGAAGGGCGACTGCCGGCAAAAGCAGGATGAAGGCCCTGGAGGAGAAGTTCAAACTGCGCTCGAGCGAGCTGAGGCAAAAGAACGACTCACGGCTCGCGGCCGGCCTGCCCGCCGATGCGGTCGTCAAGACGGTCTCGTTTTCAGCCTCGAGGGTGACATTTGAATTCTGGGGAGAGGTCTTTTCCTTCAGCACCCCGGGGATGCTGCTGCTGGCATTCGTCGTCGGCATCATCGGCGGCACCTACGGGATCGGCGGCGGCGCCATCATCGCGCCGTTCTGCGTGGCGGTCTTCAACCTGCCCGTCTATGCGGTGGCGGGCGCGGCGCTGATGGGCACGTTCATCACCTCGCTGGCGGGCGTCACCTTCTACAGCCTCATCCCGGCCAAAGCTGGCGTGCCGACCTCGCCCGACTGGCTGCTGGGGTTGCTCTTCGGGATTGGGGGCTTCGCGGGGATGTACATGGGCGCGCGCTTTCAGAAGTACGTTCCGCAAAAAGGGCTGAAGCTGATGATCGGGCTGATCATCGTCTTCCTGGCCGTGAATTATATCGTCCAGTACTTCTAGCGCCTGTTTGCAAAGAACGCTGTAATTTGCTAATTTCCTTATTTGATACACGGCGATGAGGCTCGCCGAAAGCGCCCCCTCCGGGGCTGATGGCTTCTGCAGGCAAGTGCTTGCGGGAGCTTTTTTCGTGATTCAGTCATCCGGCGCTAATTGCTTCCGCGATTTGTTCGTGGGACCTCGTTTCGCCGAACGCAAGAAAGGGTCAGTTAATTGGAAAATGCAATCGTAATTGGCGTTGGCGGTTTTTTCGGCGCGATCAGCCGCTATGGCATGGCCCTTTGGATCGGCGAACGCTGGGGCCGCATCTTTCCGCTCGGCACGCTCGTCATCAATATCACAGGCAGTTTTTTTATCGGGCTGCTTATGTACCTGCTTGCCCAGAGGCTGCTGGTAAATTCCTTGTGGCGTTCGCTGCTCGTGATCGGCTTCCTCGGTGCCTTTACCACTTTTTCCACCTTCGAATACGAGACCGGTAACCTGATTGGGGATGGCGAATTATTATTTGCGAGCATCAATATCGTCGCCAGCGTCGGCTTTGGCTTTGCCGCACTGAAGCTTGGCGAGCTGATCGCCAGAAATATCTAGGAGGAGAAATGCTTACCGGACCGGCGAAAAAGCTGACAATATACCTGGACGAAAAGGACAAGTTTCATCACAAACCCGTCTATGAAGTGGCAGTAGACATCCTTTACAAGAAGAAAATCGTGGGTCTCAGCGTATTTCGCGGCATCGCGGGATATGGGAGCGATGGACAGTTTCACACTTCAAAAATGCTGGAGCTGTCGACGGATTTGCCGGTAAAAATCGAGGCAGTTGATTCAGCGGAAAAGATCGACTCGGCCCTTCCGGATATTTACCAGGTAGTCGACAAGGGCCTTGTGGAGGTAACAGACACCAACGTCATCAAATGCTGCCGTCAGGAGGAACCTCCAAAGGAGAGTGAGCGCATGAAGCTTGAGGGCCAGGCCAAGATGCTGAGGGTGATAGTGAGCGAAGATGATGAATGGGAAGGCGAACCTCTGCATGAGGCCATCGTGAAGCGCCTGATTGCCGCCGATATCGCCGGCGCTACAGTACATAAAGCCATCGCTGGCTACGGGCCTCATCGCCGCTATCATAAAATGAAGCGGCTGGCGGGCAAGGGCGAGCTGCCGGTTCTGATCACTGTCATAGATACAGAAGCCAACATCAGCAAGGTTATTCCCATCCTTGACGACCTCGTGCAGGAAGGAATCGTCATTGTCTCGAATGTTAATGTAATCCGCTATACACACCGGGATGCCGGGCTTGAAGCTCTTCCGGGCTAGAGCTCGGATCCGGCTTTACCGGCGCAGATAATAATTGCTATAATTCGGGTAGAATGAAATAAATATAGGCGATGAAGCTCGCCTTCAAGCGCCCCTTGGGGCTAATGGCTTCTGTAGTCTGACTGCAGGAGCTTTTTTGTTGCCATCATGCTAGAGAATTATTTAAAAATCAGGGAAACACTGCTGAAATTGCCCGCGAAGGTCGCCGCGGCGGCCGAAAGTGAGGAATCGCGCCAGGCTCTTTCGGTTATCGCCAGAAGACTGGACGAAAACGAGTTCTGCCTGGTAGTGGCGGGGCAGTTCAAGCGGGGCAAGAGCACCTTCATTAACGCCCTGCTGGGAGATGATCTGTTGCCCACGGCGATCATCCCCGTCACATCCATCATCACCGAGATCCGGTACGGTGAGTCCCTGCGCATCAACGTGATTTTCAACGATGGCACCAAAGAAGAAATTTCCAGCGAGGACTTGGCCCGGTACGTCACCGAAAAAAATAACCCCAGGAACACGAAGGATGTGAAAATCGTGGAAATTTTCCATCCTTCCTTTTATCTCAAGAACAATATTCGCCTGATCGATACCCCGGGGGTTGCCTCAATCCACAGTCACAACACTGACGTGACCTACAGCTACCTGCCCAACGCCGACGCAGCGATTTTCCTGGTCAGCGTCGATCCGCCGATCACGGACGCCGAGTATCACTTTCTAAACGATCTGAGAGGATTTGCCACCAGGCTTTTCTTCATCCAGAACAAGATCGACACGGTGAGCGCCGCCGACCGGATTGAGTCACTCGAGTTTACCCGGGAAGTAATTGGCAAGCAGGCCGGTCTTGAGGACATAACCATTTTTCCGCTCTCGGCCAAAAAGGCGCTGGAGGGAAAGCTTGACGGGAACCGCGCCATGTACGAGGAAAGCGGCCTTGTGGCTTTCGAAGCCATGCTTGAAAACTTTCTCATCGAGGAAAAAGGCCGGGTGCTCCTGGCGTCGGCCGCCAGCAAAATCCGCAATATAGTCGCCCAGGAATCTTTTTCAGCAAGGCTTATGCAGAAGTCGCTCGGTGAGCCACTAAAGGATCTTGAGGACAAGATCGGCCGGTTCGCGGCCACCGAGCAAGAGATAGCGCAGGAGCGCCAGGACAGCCATCACCTGGCTCGGGCCGAAGCGGGCGCTATGGCGACTGACGTCCTTATTCCCGATCTTGACGCCCTCAAAGCCGAGAAGACTTCTGCCCTGGTCAAGGCAATTGACGAATATTACGAATCCATCCAGCCGATTGGGAAAAGGGACCTCGTGCGCGATATCAACCAGTTTGTGCACGAGCGGATACATGATGCCTTCGACGAGTTCCAGTCCCGCGAGGAAGGCATTTTGCGGACGCGGCTTGAGGCGATCCTCGAACGGCTGATATCGAGAACCAACCGGATCATAAAAAATATTGTCAGTGTGTCCGCGAGCATCTTCGAAATCGACTTGCAGCCCTTCACGATAGAAGAATCGCTGGCCAAGGAATCAGCTTTCACCTTCAAGATCGAGGAAGACGTCAAGGTGTCACTCGAATATATCACCGAATCGGCCACCCTCCTGCTCCCGAGACCGCTTGCCCACAAAATCATCCTCAGGAATGCACGAGAAAGGATGAAGGAATTGATTGAAAGGCACTGCGGGCGGCTGCGCCAGGATTTCATGGCCCGGATCGAGAAGTCCGTCACGGATTTCGAGAAGCAGCTTAATGAAACCGTCGAGGCAAGCCTGGGCGGAATCCGCCGCGCTCTTGACGTGGCCGAGAGGGTAAAACAAGAGGGAGAACACGGAGCTTCGGAAAAAGAGGCTGACCTGGGGCAACGCCTTCGCATTCTTGAAAGTGCCCTTCATGAACTGGATGGACTGAAAGAGGAAAAAATACTGGCCAGTCATGGGGAGGCAAGTCGTGAGTGATCCATTTGCAATCGCAGCTGTGTGGTTTGGTCTGGCTGTTCTCGCTACCATGGTTGCCACCGCCCTTCGTCTTTCAGCGACACTGATAGAGATATGTATCGGAGTTGTGGCTGCGGCAATCGCTGCAGAATATTTTGGTATCGATGCTTTGGGAGGCAATGCTGGCTGGCTGAAATTCCTGGCTGCTTCGGGCGCCGTACTGTTGACCTTTCTGGCCGGCGCGGAACTGGAGCCGGCCGTGCTTCGCAGCAAGTGGAAAGAGGTGGGCGCCGTCGGTCTCGTCGGTTTTCTTGCCCCATTTTTAGGATGCACCGCACTGGCGAAGTATGGGCTGGGCTGGGACACGCGGGCGAGCTGGTTGGCGGGCGTCTGCCTGTCCACTACCTCGATGGCTGTAGTTTATGCGGTAATGATTGACACCGGCCTTCACAGGATCAGCTTTGGCAAAGGAATTCTGGGCGCCTGCTTCGTTAATGACCTGGGCACGGTAATCGCGCTGGGCCTTATTTTCGCCCCCTTCACCTACAAAACACTCGTGTTTGTGCTCGTTACCCTGTTCGTTCTGGCGGTGCTCCCTTATCTAACAAAGCTATTGACGCGACGGTATGCTTATCGAACTTCGGCAATACGTACGAAGTGGGTGCTGATGATTCTGTTCGGTTTGGGAGCCCTGGCCATCTGGTCCGGCAGCGAAGCGGTGCTCCCGGCCTACCTGGCCGGGATGGTGCTGGCGGGTGCGGCTGCTGAGGATCACCAGTGGATGCGCCGGGTGCGAACCCTGACGGTGGGCATGTTGACCCCTTTTTACTTTCTGCGGGCCGGAGCGCTGGTATCGATTCCAGCGCTCATAGGCGCGCCAGCTGTCTTCGTGCTGCTGCTGGGAGGCAAGGTGGCCTCAAAGATCTTCGGCCTGTACCCGGTCATAGGCCGCTTTACCCGGCACCGTGATGAACGCTGGTACTATACGCTCCTGATGTCCACCGGCCTGACATTCGGCACGATTGCTGCGCTTTATGGATATAGCAACAACATCATTTCCCAGGATCAGTATTCGTTTCTGGTGGCCGTGGTTATCGCCAGCGCCGTCATACCAACTGTAATCGCAACAATGATATTCCTGCCGCGGCACCTGTTTGGACACATCCCAATGTATGACGAAGAAGACGAGTTCAACGGGAACAATGGCAACACGTCCGGAGAAAAGAACCAGAAGTCGAGGTCGGGCATTCCTCGGTAATGAAACCAGCCCGGCGGAATGATTGTCTTAACAGAATGCCGCAAAACTCATTCACATGTTTTTTGTCATCGGTTTGATCTGAATTCGAGGAGGAAGTATGGATCGATATCAAATTGCTGACATCGAGGCAATCGAAGTATTGGATTCAAGGGGGAACCCTACGATTGCGGTAGAGATCGTTCTGGATTCTGGAGTTTCCGGGAAAGCCATGGTGCCTTCCGGAGCCTCAACCGGAACGCGGGAGGCGCTGGAGCTGAGAGATCAGGATGGAGAGAGATTCGGCGGCAAAGGCGTTATCGGGGCCATTGAAAACATAGATAATATCATCAGGCCTGAATTGCTCGGCAAGAGCGTATTTAATCAGCTGGAAATAGACAATGTCTTAATTGGGCTTGATGGGACTGAGGATAAAAGCCATTTGGGAGCAAACGCGGTTCTTGCCGTCTCCATGGCGGCTGCAAGAGCGTCGGCAAATGAATCAGGTGTGCCGCTTTTTCATCACCTGGGCGGCTCTCAGGGTATGACCCTGCCTGTTCCCATGATGAATGTCCTGAATGGCGGCGTTCATGCCGATAGCGGCATATCGCTTCAGGAATTCATGATCGCCCCCGTCGGTGCGCCATCCGTCACCGAAGGCATTAGATACTGCGCGGAAATCTACCAAAGTCTGAAACTGGTTTTGAAAAAGGCCGGGCAGATAATTTCGGTGGGCGATGAAGGCGGCTTCGCGCCCCGGCTATCCAGCAGTGAGGAGGCCATAAAGATCATCGTTGCTGCGATTGAGGCGGCCGGTTATACAATAGGCCAGGAGATCGCAATAGCACTTGATCCCGCGTCAAGCGAATTTTACGAGGAAGGCAAGTACCTCCTTGACGGCGAAAACAAGACCAGCAGCGAGATGATCGATTATTACGAGTCCCTGGTTGACACATATCCGATTATTTCCATCGAGGACGGTCTGGCCGAAAGTGATTGGGGTGGATGGAGACTCTTGACCGAGCGGCTTGGTGACAGAATCCAGCTGGTCGGCGATGATATCTTTGTCACCAACATCGAGATTTTCAAGCGGGGCGTCGAGCAGGGCGTCGCTAATGCCATTCTGATCAAGCCCAACCAGATCGGAACCATTTCCGAAACGCTTGCGGCAATGCAGGCTGCACGGGAAAATGGCTACAGAACGGTTATCTCTCATCGCTCTGGTGAAACCGAGGATACCTTTATAGCTGATCTGGCCGTCGCTACCAACGCCGGCCAGATTAAGACCGGGGCACCCGCCCGTTCCGAAAGAGTCTCCAAATACAACCGGCTGATGTGGATCGAAAAACAGCTGAAATATGGCCGCTTCCCGCCACGGGGCTGAGCCGGTTCTCGCACCGGCTTAAAGCAATTCCAGAAGTTTATGCAAAATCTGGAGATTGAATAAGCGCGAGTGTTTTTTCACAGCCGCTGCTGATCAGGAAAACGACCGGAAGGAATTATGGATTTCAGGATATTTGAATTTATCAATCAGCTGGCTGGCAAATCAGGTATTCTGGATGGCCTCATGGTCGGCCTCGCCAAATACGGCGTCCTGCTTATGGCCATTCCCCTGCTACTTATTTGGTTCAGATCAAATGAAGATGGCAAGAAAGCAGCGCTGCTGAGCTTGCTGAGCATGGCTGTGGCTCTCTTGATCAATCAATTCATCGGCCATCTTTATTTCAGAGATCGTCCTTTTGTCTTTCACGGTGTGAATCTTCTCCTGGATAAGTCCACCGATCCGTCTTTTCCCTCAGATCATACAACCTTTGTTTTTGGTATTGCCTGGCTGTTGCTCTTTAAAAACAGACGTATTGGGGCTCTGGCGGTCAGCTTGGCGGCGCTGGTTGGAATCTCGCGGGTATTTGTTGGCACCCATTATCCGGCAGACGTATTGGGAGGGGCGCTTGTCGGACTGGGCTCAGCCATGTTGGTATGGAAAGCAAGGAATGCACTTAATCCGGTCGCTTCTTTTATTGTCAGTCTAGCGAAGAGACTGAAGCTGGCCTAGTATCATGACTGAAAGTATTCCTTGCTGCCATTGGCGGCTTGCTTATTAAAATAGGAGGGTCTGCTTAGACAAGCTTTTCGCCGGAAAGTGCAACGGGCTTGCGGCCCGGAAAGGGGAACAGTTGCGAGTACTCGTCATCTCGGACATCCATGCCAACATCGATGCCCTCCAGGCCATCGACGAGCAATACGACCGGCTCCTCTGCCTGGGCGATATCGTCGATTACGGCCCCGCTCCCGTCGCCTGCCTGGAGGCCCTGCGGGAACCGATGCTGCGGGTCAGGGGCAATCACGACAACGCCGTGGCCTTCCGCACCGACTGCGGCTGCGGCGAGGCCTTCCGTCACCTGTCGGTTGAGACACGTGAATACATGTGGCGGGTTCTCAGCGATCGGCAGATCTCCTGGCTGGGGGAACCCAAGCCGCTGCTGGAGACCGAGATCGACGGCAAGCGCATCTATGCCGTCCACGCGGCGCCCAGCGATCCGCTGTTCAAGTATCTGCCGCCGGACACCCCCGAGGACGAGCTGGCGCGGGAAGCGGCCCTGGCGGACGCCGACATCATCCTCATGGGGCACACCCACAAGCCTTTCCTGCGCGAGGCCGGCGGCAAGCTGCTGGTCAACGCCGGCAGCGTCGGCCAGCCCCGCGACGGCATCCCCCAGGCAAGCTACGCCGTTATCGAGGACGGCCGGGTAAGCCTGCACCGCGCCGAGTACGACCTGGAGCGGGCCGCGTCGCGGATCAGGGAGCTGCCGCTCGACGAAGTGGCCAGGAAGCAGCTGACCTACATCCTCGTGCACGCCACCGCCCCACCGAAAAACCAGGGGGACACATAAAAACCAGGGGGACACATTACTTAATTCCATGAGTGACACCGGCCCCGACAATCACGAGGAATTAAGTAATGTGTCCCCCGATGCCAGGCCCGGGCCTTCCCCGGAACCGCCCGAGCCCGATTCGCCCATCCGCGGCATCAAGCGCAACGTCTTCATCCTGGGCATAACCAGCTTCCTGACCGACCTCTCCTCGGAGATCGTCTACCCCCTGGTGCCGATCTTCCTCACCTCGGTCCTGGGCGCCCCCTACAGCGTCGTCGGCCTCATCGAGGGCATCGCCGAGAGCACCGCCAGCGTAGTCAAGGTCTTCTCCGGCTGGCTTTCGGACCGCTGGCAGCGCCGCCGCGGCCTGGCGATCCTGGGATACGGCGTCTCATCGCTGTCCAAGCCGCTGATGGCGGCGGCGACAGTCTGGCCCGCCGTCCTGGCGCTTCGCTTCGGCGACCGCCTCGGCAAGGGGATCCGCAACGCGCCCAGAGACGCCCTCATCGCCGACTCCACCGAGCAGGCCACCCGGGGCAGGGCCTTCGGCTTCCATCGCGCCGCCGACACCGCCGGGGCGGCGCTGGGCTCGCTGCTGGCCCTGGCCATGCTGGGATTCGCCGGCGAGCAGTTCCGGACCATCTTCCTCATCTCCGCCATCCCGGCGGCGCTCGGAGTCGCCAGCCTCTTCCTGGTGCGGGAACGGGTCCACGCTCACCGCCAATCGAAGCCGCCGCGCCTCTCGCTCTCGCAATTCGACCGGCGCTTCAACATGTTCCTTCTGGCCAGCGCCGTGCTGGCGCTGGGCAATTCCAGCGACGCCTTCCTCATCCTCCGGGCCCAGAACCTCGGCCTCTCCGCCTTTGCCGCGGTGCTGGCCTACGTCATCTTCAACCTCGTCTACAGCGCCCTGTCGATGCCGGCGGGGTCGCTGTCGGACCGCATCGGCCGCCGCCGCGTCATCGGCGCCGGCTTCGTCGTCTTCTCCCTGGTCTACCTGGGCTTCGGGCTGGCCCCCGGCGCCGTCGCCGTCTGGCCGCTTTTCGCCGTCTACGGCCTCTACATGGCCATGACCGAGGGCGTTGGCAAGGCTTTTGCCGCCGACATGGCGCCCGCAAACGCCCGGGGCACCGCGCTCGGCACCTACTATACGGTCACGGGGCTGCTGACCTTCTTCTCCAGCCTCTTTGCCGGACTGCTCTGGGATGCGCTGGGACCGCGGGCCCCGTTCCTTTTCGGCTCCGTCCTGGGGATGGCGGCAACGGCGCTGCTGCTGCTGGCGCTCCGCGAACGGCGGTGAGTCGCCGGCCCGCAAGGACCCGGCAAAGGCGCCCGGCTTAATCTCCTTCCCCTTCAGAGCGCAGGGTGGATATAATGTTCGCTGACCCCGAAAATCATCACAGGTGAAAATTGGCGATCGAGAAGAAAAAACAGACAGAAGCGGGCGAAAGCGGCGGCGCCTCCGGCCCCGGTAAGAAGCGGGCCGGCAAGCCGATCGTCGTCCACTCCTACTCGGGTTTTAAAAGTGACGAGAAACCGCGGGCGTTCGAGCTCGATGGTAACCGGCTGACTGTGCTCTCGGTCAAGAAGACCTGGCAGGAGGAATCGGCCAAGGGGCGGCACCGCAAGACTTACTTCCGCGTCCACGCCCACAACGGCCGCACCTATGACATCGCGCTCGACGAGGGCAGCGGTGAATGGACCCTTGAGCCCGGCCCCAGCGGCAAGAAATGAGCGGCGAAAAGGAAGGGGCGCCCAAAGAGGAGCCCAGGGATGAATCTCAACAGGAGCCCGTGCCGGGCACACCCCCCGACCTGGCCGCCCAGCCTGAGCTGCGGCGCGACCCCATCACCGCCGAGTGGGTCATCCTGGCCACCGGCAGGGGCAAGCGGCCCCATGCTCCCGCCCCGGCCCAGATGGTTGACCAGCCGGACGAGGATTGTCCTTTCTGCCCCGGCCACGAAGACCGCACGCCACCCGAGATCTGCGCCATGCGCCGCGATGGTGAAGGCGAATGCGACAAGCCTGGCTGGAAGGTGCGCGTCATCCCCAACCGCTTCCCCATCCTGGTCAGCGGGGTTCCGCGCGCCGGCGTTGAGCGCGCCGTCTCGCCGGACCGTCGCCCGGCGCTCGGCACCAGCGAGGTCATCGTCGACACCCCCGTTCACAACCAGCCTCCCTGGCAGGTCGGCCCCGAGCAGACGCTGGTTATGCTGGAGATGTACCGCGACCGCATCAATGCCATCAAGGAAGAAGGCCGCGCCAGCTACGTCCACATCATCCGCAACTACGGCGCCGCGGCGGCCTCTTCACTGGAGCATCCGCATTCGCAGCTGTTCGGGCTGCCGTTCATCCCGCCCACGATAGACGTCGAGCTCGACGGTTTCGTCTTTGCCTATCCCGGCACAGCGGGCTGCGTGCTCTGCGACATCATCGAGGAGACGGCGCGCACGGGTGACCGGGTGATAATGGCGACCGAGAATTTCCTCGCCTTCACTCCCTACGCCTCACGGCTTCCATATGAGAGCTGGATCGTCCCCCGCAAGCACTCGCTGCGTTTTGAGAAATGTGAGGAACTGCCGGAGCTGGCGGAGCTGATGACCGCGGTGTTGAACCGTTATCACGACCGCCTCGGCGACCCGCCGTTAAACTACTGGGTCCACAATTATCCGCTGCACGGCGAGTCGCGTCCTTATCACTGGCACATCGAGATCCTGCCCCGCATGACCCTCGCGGGCGGCCTGGAGCTCGGCGCGGGAGTGTGGGTCAATACAGTGGCGCCGGAAGACGCAGCAGAGCAGTTGCGGTAAACGAGGGGCTTCTCCCCGGCCTTACGGGCCGGTTTCGCCCCTGGGCACGTACAGGACAAGCTCGAATGAGGCATAATCCCAGCGCCCTCTTTCCACCCATCCGGAATCGATCAGTCGCTGCACCTGCCCTGACAGTTGCCCGTTCTGGGCCACCAGCCACAGCCTCCTGGCGCCGGAAAGCTCGGCAGCCATCTTCTGGCTCAGCGCCACTCCCGACAGTGGCGGCGTGGCCCCCGACCCTACCCAGTAGCCGCTCCGGTAGCCGCCCCAGGTGGTGCCATCCGGCAGGAAGAAGACCGAGTCATCCACCATCGAGGGGATCCCTCCGGTGAGTGGAACCGGCTGGGCCATGTAATAATCCTCAGCCAGATAGACGTTATGGATGGGAAAACCGACGATCCGGTCACCCTGGGCGCTCTGGGCCGCGATCAACCCCATCATGCTCCGCCAGTCGGCGTCGTCGTTGCCGAGACCGTGAAAGACCCACACCGAGACCGACGCCATGAACGCCACCGCGATGACTCCCAGCACAGCGCCGACCCTCCAGGGCGCGGCCGCGACGATCGCGCCGGCCAGCAGGAAGAATGCCGGAGCGGCCCAGACATAGAAACGCCCCGAGAGGGCGCCGCCGTTTATCAGCTGCAGCGCCAGCGGCCCCGACACCATCAGGAAGACAAAGCTGGCCGCGGCCGCCATCTTGCGGGTGCGCACCAGCTCCCGCAGCCACCCCAGGGTCAGATATGCGGCCACGCCCACGACCACGACTGCCAGGAAAAGGGCTACGTGGCTGAGCGGAAATCCTTCGTTGCCCGAATAATTGATGCTGGCGTCAAGCCTGCCCGCGACCAGCACAAAGGGAGCAATGATGAGGTCGTAGGCCAGTTCCCGGAAAAGCTTCCAGCCGGTGGAGACGATCCCGCTCACTCCCGAACCGGGGACATTCAGCCGGCCCGATTCAGCCGCGGCGGCGCGGCTGAGCAGGAACGTCACCCCCGCCACACATATCAGCGCCGCCTGACTGGCGAGCCACGGAGCGCTGAATTTTTTATCCTGCCGCTTCACCAGCAGGTAGAACACCCAGCCTGCGCCCACCAGCACGATACCGAAGAAGTAAGTAAAGAGCATCGCCGCCACCGCGAGCGTATAAGCCGCCCAGTTACCCCAGCCACCACGGAGCGACGCACGTATCAATAGCCACATCGACAGCGTCGTGACCATGATCAGGAACGAATAATAGGAATTGACCCGCGAGTACCAGACAAGCAGCGGCGAGGCGGCGGTGAAGGCGGCGGCCCAGAGTCCGGCCCGGCGCGAGAACAACTCCCGGGCGGCGAGGTAGACGAACAGCACTGTGAGCACACCCGCCAGCGCCGAGAGCGACCTGGCCCAGACCTCGCTGGTGCCAAAGAAGTACCACCCTCGTGCCACCAGGTAAAACAGCGGCGGATGCCCCGCGGCGACCTGTTCCCTCAACATCCCGCCCAGCGACATCTTGTTGGCCCAAACGTTATAGAGCTCGTCGAAATAAAAGCTGAGGCGTCCGAGCTGGAACCAGCGCAGAGCCACAGCCAGCACGATTATCGCCGCGGCCGCCACTTGAGCCGCCCTTTTATTCATGGCAACAATTCTCTGGAAAGGATGAAAGGGAAAAGCTCGCGCGGCGCGCTTCGCGAAAACATGGGAATCTACTGCACATAAACCAATCTTAGCGGAAAAAACCGGCGCTTAACATAGGCGGCCCAGTTTCCCCAGCCGCCGCGGCGGACGCTCCTGACAAGAAAATATGTTGAAAGGGTGGCGAGCGATATCAGCAGCGAATAATCGGTGGCGTCACGTGAGCACCAGATGAGGAAGGGTGAGAAAGCAGTGAAGGCGGCAGCCCGGAGTCCGATCCGCCGCGAGAAAAGTTCCTTTCCCAGAAGGTAGACGAACCAGATGGGTCTCTCCACGATAAAGGCGGCATGACCGCCTGGCAATGCTGTAAACTGCTGTTGGATGCTGGAAATTCGGTGATCGGTACTGGAAACATGAGCCTTTTGCGAAAAAAATCGCCCGGCCGCGGCTTTCTGGAAGTGTTCCGCGATCAGGTCAGGCACTGCACGAGATGCGCCGGCTGCCTGCCCGTATGCCCCACCTTTACGGCGACCGGCGAGGAAGCCCGGTCTCCGCGCGGCCGGGTCATGCTGATCGCGGCTGTTCTGGACGGCAGGCTTCAACTGACCGGTACGCTTTCGCGGCGCCTGTCCGAGTGCCTGCTCTGTGGCGCCTGCAACGACGCCTGTCCCAGCGGAGTCAGCGTATCGGCAGCTATCCTGGCTACGCGGGACGAACTGGCGCGCTCCGGCGACAGCCGCCTGACCCGCGCCGGCAGCCGGCGCCTCTTTGCCGGCAGCGCGCAAAACCGGCGCCGCCTGCTCGAGTTCAGCGGCGCCCTCTATGCCAGAGCCCCAAACAACCGCTTTCTGCCCTGGCGTCATCAGAGCCGCAAACGCGCCCTTCCCCGTCCTGGAAGTAACCCTCTCGAGGACGTCATCGCCGAAACCACGCCCGCCGGAGCCACGCAAACCGGAGCCACGCCCGCCGGAGCCACGCCCGCCAGGGGAGCGTCGCGCCGCGTCGCCCTCTTTCCCGGCTGCGCCACCAGCCTCTTTTATCAACAGACCGCGGTTGCGGCCGTCCACGTTCTCGCCAGAGCAGGCATCGATGTGATCTTCCCCCGAGGCCTGGGCTGCTGCGGCCAGCCTCTTCGGTCTCTGGGCGAGCCATCGGCCGCGGAATCCCTTGCCGCCAATAATCTCGATATCCTCCGCGGCCTCGACGTCGATTCGGTGGTCACCGTCTGCCCCTCCTGCGCCGGCGCACTCGCGGAGGCGGCCTCACGCACGAGAATCGACCTTCAGGTTAGTGACATCCACGCCCTCCTCGCGGACACGGGCCCGGCTTGTCCGGCTCCTCAGGCCGAGACTCACCCTGCCGCCCCGCCCACACAAGCCAAGACTCGCCGCGCGGATCCAGCCACGGCAAAGATCACCTGGCACGATCCCTGCCATCTCGGCCGGGGACTCGGACTGATCAGGGAACCTCGCGAGATTATCGCCGGACTGACCGGGGTAGAATACGTCGAGGCAGGCGAGCTCAGATGTTGCGGCGGCGGCGGTCTTTTATGCCTGCAGCACTATGGCCTGGCCCTCAAGATAGGATTGCCGCGGGCCGATGAACTAGCCGCCACCGGCGCCGGCATCGTGGCAACCGGCTGCCCCGGCTGCCGCATGCAGCTCGAGGACATGCTGGGTCGCCTGGACTCAGATGTTAAAGTGATGCACACGGTAGAGCTGCTCGACGGCGCTGCCAGAGGATAGCCCTTCCGGGGTATCGAACGCAGAAATGTACTATCAGGCCAAAGGCTCGCACGACCGAAGGCAGCCGAACAGGGGAGACTCCATGCAGGACCGAATCCTGGAAGAATTCCAGCAGACCGGGGAAGACCTGTTCCGCCAGGGACTGACTACGTCACATGGCGGCAACATCAGCATCCGCAACCAGGGCAAGATCATCATATCCACGCATTTCGCCATGCTCGGCCGGCTGCAACCCGGCGACCTCATCGAGATCCCCCTGCGGGAAGAGCCCGACAACATCGCCATGGACGCATCCAAGGATATCGTGCTCCATCAGCTCATCTACAAATTTACCCCGGCCGTGGCCGTGATCCACGCCCACCCGGCCCATGCAGTTGCTTTGTCCCTCGCAAACGATATTATTGCACCACAGGATCTGGAGGGTTCGGTCTTCCTGCGGGAAATCCCCGTCGTGACTTCTTCAGAGGCGCACGGGCGCATACCCCAACTGCTGCAGACACATGTGGCTGTCATGGTCAGAGGGCATGGCTGCTATGTGGTTGGACGCACCCTCAACGAGGCCCTGGCTTACACATCAGCCCTGGGATTATCATGCGAAGTCACGTACCTTGCCCGGCTGGCCGGGCCGCCCGCCGCAGGCGACCGAGCTCAAGCGGAATCGACACATCATGACGGGAGGAAAGATGGCAGCCAATGAAGAGATCCGGCTGACGCAGCTGGCGCACGGCGCCGGCTGAGCCTGCAAGATAAGTCCGTCGGACTTGCAAACCGTGCTAAAAGAACTTCCGCCGGTCAAGGATCCCAATGTTCTGGTGGGGATCAACACCGGCGACGACTGCGCCGTCTACCGCATCGCCGAAGATATGGCAATCATCCAGACTGTGGATTACTTCACGCCCATCGTCGACGATCCTTACGATTACGGCGCCATCGCCGTGGCCAACGCACTGAGCGACGTTTACGCCATGGGCGCCAAGCCCTTGTTTGCCTTGAACGTCGTCGGCTTCCACAGCCGCGGCATGCCTTTGACAATACTCACGGAGATGATGCGCGGCGGCGGCGACAAGGCCCGCGAGGCGGGAGTGTCCATCATCGGCGGCCACACCATCGACGACAAGGAGCCCAAGTACGGCCTGGCGGTGACCGGGGTCGTCAATCCTGATGACATCGTTCGTAACTCCACGGCAAAGGTCGGCGACGTCCTCTTCCTGACCAAACCGCTGGGGATCGGGATATTGACCACTGGGATCAAACGTGGGACTGTCGCGCCGGCGGCGATCGCCCGGGTTATCGAAGTCATGGCCAAGCTCAACCGCGACGCCTCATTGGCAATGGTGTCAGTGGGCGTCAACGCCTGCACCGATGTCACCGGTTACGGTCTGCTGGGCCATCTGGGGGAAATGACCCGCGGCAGCGGCGTCGGGGCCAGGGTACACGCGCGGGCGGTGCCGGTCATGCAGGCCGCCAGGGATCTCATCGACGCCGACTTGAACGCGGTGCCGACCGGCAGCAAGAACAATCTGGAATTCGTCTCCGCCTTCGTCAATTTCGATCCGGGTATAACCCAGGCCGAACGGCTGGTGCTCGCAGACGCTCAGACCTCGGGAGGCCTTTTGATCTCCTGCCCGCAGGAAAAAGCAGATGAGCTGGAACAGGCCTTGAGGGACGCCGACTCGATAATCGCAGCGCGGATCGGTGTGATGGAAGCCGAAGACGATACCGGCAGGATAGACCTGGTGCCCTGAATCTCCGGTCTGGCAGGGACCGGAATATGGTGCCCGTCCTAGTTGCCGGCGGCGGTAAGTATCTCCTGCAGCAGCCTTTCCAGGTCTTCGATGGCAAAGGGCTTTGCCAGCCAGGGGTTGTTGATGCGGTCGAGGAAGGTCCTGGTCTTGGGGCTCACCGTATCGCCGGAGATGAAGATGAAGTGGCCGGCGAGGGCGGGATCCATCTGCAACGCCGCCTGATGCAACGCCTGGCCGTCCATGCCAGGCATTTTGACATCGCTTACGACGCAGTCGAAATGTTTTTGTTTTAGCAGGTCGAGGGCGACTTCGCCATTGTCCGCCGTCTCGACCTCATGCCCCACGCTTGTCAGTGTCTCTGCGAGAACCTGCCTGATGGCCTCCTCGTCGTCCACAAGCAGGATCTTGCCGATGCGGCCGTTGAAATCGAAACCTTTCTCCGCCTTTTTCTCGTATGGCGCACCGTTCTTGACCGGGATCTCGAGCACGAAGACGGCGCCCCGCCCCTGTCCGGGCTCCACCCAGATGCGCCCTCCGTGGTCCTGGGCGACTCCGAAGCAGACGCTAAGGCCCAGGCCGGTCCCCTTACCGACGTCCTTGGTCGTGAAAAACGGATCGAACACGCGCTCGCGCACATCCTCTGGTATACCGGGCCCGTCGTCGACGAACGTGCATCGGATCTGATCCTTCTCCAGGCTTGAGGTTATTCTCAGGATCCCGCTGCCGCGGTCCTCGAGCATGGCTTGTTCGGCGTTGTTGATCAGGTTGAGAAAGACCTGCTGGAGCTGATGGGGGTCTGCATTGGTCATTGGCAATGTCTCGTCGAGATCGACCTCGAGCTGTATGTTATTTACCCTTAGATCATAGGCCTTCAGTTCGATGGACTCACGCAAAACAGCATTCATGTCAACCATCCTGCGTTCGGGCTGGTACTTGCGCGCAAACGAAAGCAGGTGTCGGACGATGCGGGTTGCCCGCTCCGCCTCCCGGTAGATGCCCTCCGCATCTTTCTTGGCCTGCTCGTCGATATCACGCGACTGCAGCAGCTGTGCGTAACCGATCACACCGGTGAGCGGATTGTTGATCTCGTGCGCCACTCCGGCAACGAGCTGGCCGACTGCGATCATTTTCTCCGATTGCACCAGTTGCTGCCTCAGCCGCTTGGCTTCTGTTATATCCCTGAGGAAATGAACAGCGCCAACCGGGTTCCTGTCGGAATCGTAAACGGGGTCGACAACCAGCTCGAGCGTGCGGCCGTCGTCCATTTCCTGCTCTCCGCTGACTGACTTTGTTTCCTGGATCGACTGGCTCATGAGGCATAGTGCCGGTTTGGAGCAACCGCTGTGTATGACCTCATAGCATCGACGGCCGATGAGGTCTTCCACTTCGCCGCCAATCATCTTCGCCGCAGCCCGGTTCAACCGCTGGATGCGATGATCGCGGCTGACCATGGCGATGCCCTCACTGGCTGAATCGAAAGTAGTTTCCCACTCGTTTTTGGCGTTGGCGACATCTTCAAAGAGCTTTTGATTTGCCAGCGCCAGGGCCACGTGGTCGGCGACCGGCTGGAGGCGGCCGATGGTTTTTTCATCGTAGGCGTCGGCTTTGCGGCTGGCCATGTTCATCGTTCCCAGAATCCGGTCCTTCACCTTCAGTGGCAGGTTGAGTTGCGACCTGAGGCCTTGCTCAAGGAATTTTTGCTGCTCCATGAATTGCTCTTCCCCCAGGCCGATGTTGCCGCTGACGTATCGGGTCTGGTTGAGAAGAACCCATTCGGTGGCCGATCCCGATGTCGGGCTTAGCCCAGCTTCATCGCGTGCGATCACCGCGCTCATGCCCTGCGGCAGGATCGTCTTCATCCTGGAGCCACCGTCATCGAATACGGAGATGCTCAGCAGATCGAATTCCGCCAGGCGCCTGATCTCGAGTGAGAACTCGTCAATTATCTTCTCGACCTCGACCGAGGATGTGAGCACCGAGACGATGTGGTTGCGGGCCTGCATCTCTCGCGAACGCTGAAGGGAAGATTCGTACATTATCGAGTTCTCGATCGCCATGGCCACCTGGTTTGCTATCAGCGTCATCAGCCGGGCGTCCGTCTTTGAAAATACTCCCGGGCGCATCGCCGGAATATACATTACTCCAATGATTTTCGTCTTGACTTTCAAGGGCACCGCCATGACCGAGAGGATGCCTTCAGCCTTGGCCGCCGGGAGCACCTGGCGGTCTTGGCGGGTGTCGTTGACAACCACTGTTTCGCCGGATTTGACCACCGCACCGGCGAGGCCCGCGTCCCAAGGGACGCGACCGAGGGTTGATTTCATGTTTTCGGTGAACCCGCGTTGCGCAAACATAACCAGGCATTCTTCTGAGTCGTCCCACAAGTGGATGGCGGCGGCGTCAGCGTTTATTAATTCGAGCACCTTGTCAAGAGCGCTATGAAGCGTTTGGCTCAGATCAAGCGATTGTGATACGGCCTCGCTGACGCTGACGATAGCGGCCAGCTCGGCACTGTGGCGCTCGGCCTGCTCTTTGGCGCGCAGCACGCCCGTCACATCGTGCATCACTACCGTGCGGCCTTCCTCCTGGCCTTCGTCGTCCAGAATGGGAGTGATGTTGGTGCTGTAATGCCGCCCGTTGATTGCCAGGGTGATTCGCTGGATTGCATTTTTCGTGAAAACGCCGCAGCGTTCGCAGGCGTCGCGCTTTTGCCTGAAGGTGCTCTGGACACACTTGTTATTACAGAAGGTGCCGCATTGCAGCCAGCAGCGGAAGTCATCACTGCCGTAGGCGGGACAATCCGACTTGGTGCAATCCATGGCTTCCCAGCATCTGATCATTTCATCAGGCGGGATCTTTCTGAACAGCGCCTTTTGCAGGTCCGGCACTCCCGTATTTGTGGTTCGCTCCAGTTCCGTGACCGGCTTCCCGAGTATTTTTTCAGCCGCCGGATTCACTGAAACGATTACGCCCGTGCCGTCAGAGACAATGATGCCGTCGCCGATGCTCTGGTGAATTGAGCGAAGGCGTGCTTCTCCCGCTGTAATTGTTGTGTGCGGCGTTCGAGGGAATCCGCCATATCGTTGAAATTTTGCGCAGCGCTGGTCAGTTCGTCATGACCCTTTATTGGCACCCTCTGTGAAAGGTCGCCCCTTGCGATCTGCATCGAGGCTTCAGCCAAACCTCTGATCTGAAACACCAGACGCCGGGCATAAGTTCCGGCTGCAAGCAGTCCCAGCAGGACAGCGACACCCAGGCTCGTCCACATCGCGCGCGATGCAGCCTGACGCGAGCTGGCCCGAACCGCCAAGGCCGCCTGCTTGTCGGCAACGTAAGCGTCCTGAACCTGATCGCGCAACTCGGTCATGCGAGTAAAGCTCGCCTGCAATTCATCCTCGGCCGGCACCATTTTCATATGGTCTGGATTTGATGATTCTATGACCGGAACGATCTGTGTCATTACTACTGATTTAACGTGCTCGTGCAGCGCCTGGCATTCTTCCAGCGCCGCGATCTCATCTGGGGTGCTTGCATGATTCATGGCCTCGTCGTGCCACATCTGCGCGGCGGCGGCGGCGGACTCAAAGTTGCCGATCATGTCGGTCCGGTGATCGAAGACCAGTTCGTACACAGCGACCCGCTCGCTCCCGAGCGCTACTTCCATTTGGCTCAGATGGTCAATAGCTTCGTTGTGGGCTGCGACTTCGGAGCTAGTGTAATCGACGACCCTCTCCATATGAAAGACAAACAAGAAGGGTACGGAAAACAGGGCCAGCACCGCCAGCACCGGCATGACTATTTTCAGTCCCAGCCTGCTGCGGAAGATATTAAATATTTCTCGAAGCTTTTTCATATGCAATGACAGGGAATGTTCAAAGCCGGGTCGTTGGGATGGCTAAAGTGCCGCGACCGCCTCCAGACTGTTGCCCTATTTTTGAGCTATCGGCCCGCATACGCCAGGTCTTGATTGCAAGGAGGGGGGAACGGGTGAAGCGTGAGGTGGCACCGGAAAATGCCACGGTGCGGGAATTTCCCTGCAGGCTATTGCCTTAGCTGGCCCGTGCCCCTGATGACATATTTGGAGCCGGTCATCTCTTCGATGCCCATGGGGCCGCGGGGGTAGACCCGGTCGGTGTTGATACCGCTGGCGGGCCCGATGCCAAAAGGCAGGCCGTCGGTGAGACGGGTCGAGGCGTTCCAATACGTGGCGGCACTGTCTATCAGCGACAGAAACCGCTCGGCGGCTTCGCCGTCTTCGGTGACGATGGCGTCGGCAAGGCCCGAATGATGGCGGCGAATGTGGGCAATCGCTTCATCGAAGCCGGGCACGACACGGACCGACAGGATCAGGTCGAGATATTCGGTGTCCCAGTCCTCCTCGACGGCCGGCACCCATTCGGGAATGATGGCGCGCGACCTCTCGTCGCCCCGGACCTCGACGCCGGCCTCGGCCAGCCTTACTGCCAATGCCGGCAGCACCGCCGCCGCCGCCTCTTCGTCTATCAAAGCAGTCTCCGCTGAATTGCAGGTGCTGGGACGGTTGGCCTTGGCATTGAGCACTATCTCGACGGCCATGCCGGGATCGGCGCTGCGCTCGACGTAGATATGGCAGAGGCCGCGATAGTGCTTCATCACCGGGATCCGCGATTTCTCGGTCACTGCCTGTATCAGCCTGTGGCTGCCCCTGGCGATAACGAGGTCGATGAGGCCGGCGAGCCCGAGGAGCTCGTCAACCGCGGCGCGGTCGGTAGTCTCGATGAACTGGATGGCGCCCGCCGGCATTCCCAGGCGGGTGCCTGCCTCAGACATCAGGCGGGCCAGCACGCGGTTGGAGTGGATCGCTTCAGAGCCGCCTCGCAGGATGATGCAGTTTCCGGCTTTAATGCAGAGCGCCGCCGTGTCGGTGGTGACGTTGGGACGGGCTTCGTAGACGATGGCGATGACGCCGATGGGCGTACGCACCCGCGACATCTGCATGCCGTTTGTGGCCGTCCATTCCCTGATCACAGTACCAACCGGGTCGTCGAGGGCGGCTACGTCGCGCAGGTTGCTTGCCATCAGCTCCACGCGCGAACGGTCAAGCAGCAGCCGGTCCAGCATCGCCGGGCTCAGGCCTTTGGCCTTGCCGGCGCCGAGGTCTTTGGCGTTGGCTTCCTCGATCTCCGCCAGGCTGCTTTCCAGGGCGTCGGCCATCGCCAGCAGGGCAGCGTTCTTCGTTCCCGTCGGCAGGACTGAGAGTTCGTGGGAGGCAAGTCTGGCCGCCTCTGCTTTTTCCTTTACTGTATGCATTTCATTCGAGGCCAAAATATTGATATTCTTGAACCCGCACCGCTGGGTTTATTTACCTGTGAACCCGCATATTATATACAAATATGGCGGCGGCCATACGTTCGGTCGTGCCCAAAACAAAAAGGAGTAGTCATGGCAGACAGCAACGGCGTCTTGATCCCGCTCGATGTTCCATCCTCAAAGCGGGCTGAATATCTCGACAATTTTAATCTCATGACCAAAGGCACGGGCAGGCTGATGCTCTTCGCCGGGGACCAGAAGGTCGAGCACCTCAACAAGGATTTCGTCGGCGAGTATGAGCTTGGCCAGATTCCCGCAGACGACGCCGATCCGGAGCACATGTTCCGTATCGCCAGCCAGGGGACGATCGGCGTCTATGCCACCCAGATCGGCATGCTCGCCCGCTATGGCGCCGACTATGCCGACGTACCTTACCTGGTGAAGCTCAATTCCAAGACCAACCTGGTGAAGAAGTCGACGATGGACCCCTTCAGCAATCTCTGGCTCGACGTCGAGCGCGTGGTGAAGTTCCGCGAGGATTCCGGACTGAAGATTCCGGCGGTCGGCTATACAATCTATCTCGGCAGCACCTACGAGCCGCAGATGCTGCAGCAGGCGGCTCAACTGGTGAACGACGCCCATCAGCACGGCCTGTTGACGGTGCTCTGGATCTATCCGCGCGGCAAGGACGTCGCCGACGAGAAAGATCCGCACCTGATCGCCGGCGCAACCGGCGTGGCCCTGACCCTGGGATCTGACTTCGTCAAGGTGAACTATCCCAAGGCCGAGGGGCAGGATTCAGCTGAGATCTTCAAGGAAGCGGTGGTCGCCGCTGGACGCACCCATGTCGTCGCGGCGGGCGGCTCCTCCACAGACGCCACCACCTTCTTGCAGCGACTGCACGACCAGATCCACGTAAGCGGCGCCATCGGCAATGCCACCGGCAGGAACGTCCATCAAAAGCCGCTGGATGAAGCCGTTAGGATGTGCGACGCCATCTCGGCTATCACCCTGGCCGACATGTCCGTGGATGAGGCCGTCAAGATCTACGAGGGCAGCCAGATCTGCGACTTCTCGAAGCTGGGAGCGTAACGGCCGCGGTGCATACGCCGTGATCGTCGATTGCCACACTCATATATTCTCGCCGGATGTGATCGCACGGCGGGAAGAACACGCCAAGCGTGAAGCATGGTTCTCCCATCTTTATGGTTCTGCCAGTGCACGCATGGCCAGCGCCAGCGAACTGGTTGCGGAGATGGACCGTTGCGGGGTCGATTGCTCCGTGATATGCGGGTTTGCCTGGGACAGCTTCGACCTCTACGTCGAATCCAACTCCTACATCGCCGACGCCGTCTCGCGCTTTCCCGGGCGGCTGATCGGTTTTGCTAACGTTCCGCCGGCCCATCCGAAGGCGGTGGTGGAGCTCGAACGCTGCCTCGATCTTGGTTTGCGCGGGATCGGTGAGCTCAAACCGGACGGCCAGGGCTTCGACCTCGCCGACGACACGGCGATCGGACCGCTGGCGGCTCTGGCGGCTGAAAACGATCTGCCGATGCTTGTCCATCTGAGCGAGCCGGTCGGCCGCACTTATCCCGGCAAGGGCGGCACCAGCCCCCGCAAAGGATTCAACTTCGCCGCCTGTCATCGGGATCTGAAGTTGATCTATGCGCATTGGGGCGGCGGCCTCTCGTTCTATGAGCTTATGCCGGACGTAAAAGAAGCGCTCGGCAATGTCTGGTATGACAGCTCCGCCAGCCCCTTCCTTTACAGCCCCGAGATCTATCGCATCTCGATTGAGATCGTCGGTCCGGACCGGGTGCTTTTCGCCAGCGACTTCCCGCTGATATCGCCGGAGCGTTACATGCGCGAACTTGACCAGGCCGGCCTTGGCGACGAGGAGCGCCGCGCCTTCCTTGGAGGAAACGCCGCGGCGCTGTTTGGTCTCGAGGCACCGTAAGTTGTCGAGAGACAGGGCATAGTAAGATGGCAGAAGCCATCGTGAAATCCGGTTTTGCGGAATGAGTCTGCACGAGATTCTCGAACAGCTGGCAGCGGGGAACCTGACCGTCGAGGAAGCCCAGTCGATGCTGTCCATCGCCGGCATCGCCGCCCTGGACGGCTTCGCCCAGATCGATACCGGCAGGCATGCGCGCAAAGGCGTTCCCGAGGTCGTCTTCGCTCCGGGAAAGACGCCGAAGCAGCTGGTCGAGATCTGCCAGACCATGATCGATCATACCGGGCGGGCGATCGTCAGCGGCCTCGATGACGAAAGATGGGCCGCGCTCGAATCTTCTTTTGCATCCCGACTGGCCGTGGCCAATCACGAAGCCAGCATAGCCGTCGTCAGGGAGCCGGGGCGCGAACCCCATTCTACCGGCGGCAAGCTGGGGATCCTGACTGCCGGGACCTCCGATGTGCCGGTGGCCGAACAGGCCCGGGTCATTGCTGAGGAGATGGGCTGCGAAGTCATCACAGCCTATGATGTCGGCGTTGCCGGCGTTCACCGTCTGATGGAACCTCTGACAAGGATGATCGAAGCGCAGGTCGCCGCTGTTATCGTCGCCGCCGGCATGGAGGGCGCCCTGCCTTCCGTGATTGCCGGGCTGGTGGCGATGCCGGTGATCGGACTGCCGACTTCGACAGGCTACGGTCTTGGCGGGGGCGGGGTGACCGCTCTGCTTTCCATGCTGCAAAGCTGTTGCCCGGGCCTTGTGGTCGTCAATATCGACAATGGCATCGGCGCCGGCGCCACGGGCGCCCTCATCGCCAACCGCGCCGCTGCCGGTAAATAGAGGCTCCTGGGTTCTTGCCGGCGCCGGCCGGCAAATAGCCGGCATTGCGGGAACAGTTTTTCTTCCCCGACTCCGATAAAGAATAAAGGTTCACAATAAAATCGCGAGGTCCCCCCATGATTTCACCCGAATGCGCAAATCATCTAAGAGAGAACCACGATGAGGTCATCAGGCGCTGGCTCGAGAATCTGCATGGCCACATCGCCGAGGATTTCGAGCATATGCTCAGGACGCCGATGGGCAGCGGTGTCGCCAACAAGCTGCTCAGCTGCGCCGTCGATTTCCTGGAAGCCGAAGATTACCTGAAGACTGAAGCGCTGCATAGCGCGAGGGATATCGCCCGCGATGCCTCGTTTCGCAGAACCGCAGTCGGCTTCTGCCTGCCGGATATCGTTACGACAGCGCTGGCCTTTCGCGCCGCACTCGAGGAGACGGTTCTGTTTCATGCCATCCACCGCAGCATCGAGGATGAAAAGGCCATCACCGATACGGTCATGGAACTGAATCAGTTCGGAGATGTGCTGGTCGCAGGCGAGATCGCCGGGTTCTTTTCTTACAATTCCTTCAAAAGCGACGAGGAAGTCGCCTGAACGCGGGACCGCGGCTAAAAAAGCGTCAGCCCGTTCTCTTTCCAGACGCCCATCCTTCTGAACTTTTCGAAGCGCTCTTTCTTGCGCAGGCGCGGGCCGATCGTTTCCAGCTCGCGCAGTTTGTCCTCGAGGGCCTCCTTGAGTACTCGGGCGGCGGCGGCATGATCCCGGTGGGCGCCGCCTCGCGGCTCCGGCAAAACCTCATCGATCACTTCCAGCTGCTCGAGGTTTTCGGAGGTCATCCTCAGGGTCTGAGCCGCCAGATGAGCCTCACCCGAGTCCTTCCAGAGGATGGCGGCGCATGACTCCGGTGAGATTACAGAATAGATCGAGTTCTCCAGCATCATCACCCGGTCGGCCAGCGCCAGGGCCAGGGCGCCGCCGCTGCCGCCCTCGCCGATGATCACAGCGACCGTAGGCACGTCGAGTCTGGCCATGCGCAGCAGGGTGTTGGCGATAGCGCCGCCTTGCCCGCGCTCCTCGGCGGATATGCCCGGATGGGCGCCGGGGGTGTCGACCAGTGTCAGCACCGGGATGCCGAACTTGTCGGCAAGCCCCATCAGGCGTTGCGCCTTGCGGTAGCCCTCGGGGCGCGGCATGCCGAAGTTGCGCTCGGTGCGAGTGGCCAGGTCTCTTCCCTTTTGATGCCCGATGACCATGAGGGTGCGGCCCTGGTATGCCGCCAGCCCGCCGACGATCGCGGGGTCGTCGCTGAAACAGCGGTCGCCCTTGAGCTCGATGAATCCCGGAAACATATAGTGGATGTAGTCGAGAGTGTACGGGCGCTTGGGATGCCGCGCCAGCTCAACCTTGTCCCAGACGGCCTTGTCCAGGCTGCGGCTGTGGCCCAGCTCCATCAACCGGTGGCTTATTTTTGCTATCTCATCCTTGAGGTGGACGCCGGGAAGGGTTGGCAAACGTTTTAATTCTGTTAAGCGCTTGCGTAAACGCCCCTCCTCGTCCTGCAAAGCGTGTCTCTTCCTTCCAAAGGGGTTCGAGGGCACAGGCGACACCCCCTTCCAGCATTCCCAGGATCTGAACCAGCTTGTCCTTGAGCTCGAGCCGGGGCACGATCATATCCACCTGTCCGTTTTTGACATTGGTCTCAGCCATGCCAAAGTCTTCGGGAAGCTTCTCCTTGATGGTCTGCTCGATGATGCGCGGACCTGAAAAGCTGAGGAAGGCCCGCGGCTCGGCGATGATCACATCGGCCAATGTGGCGAAGCTCGCCATGACGCCTCCCGTGGTTGGATGCGTCAGCACGGAGATAAAGGGAACGGGCACTTCCCCCATCAGCTCCACGGCGCAGGTGGTCTTGGCCATCTGCAGCAGCGACAGGATGCCTTCCTGCATGCGGGCGCCTCCGGAGGAGCAGACTACCACCAGGGGAAACCGTTGTTCGATGGCCTCCTCGGCCGCGCGCCAGAAACGCTCGCCGACGACGCTGCCCATGCTGCCGCCGATGAAAGCGAAGTCCATCACAGCCAGGACGACATCCATCTTGTTCATCTTGGCGCGCCCGGCCAGCATCGCCTCGGAGAGCCCGGTGTCATACTCGGCCTCTTCAAGCCGGTCGGAATAAGGGCGCAAGTCGAAGAATTCAAGCGGATCGGCGGAGCGCAGGTTGGCGGCGATCTCGGCCCAGCTGCCGGGGTCGGCCAGCAGATCGATGCGCTGCCTGGCATTCATGCGGAAGTGATGGCCGCAGTGGGGGCAGACCATCGAGTTGGAGCCGAGCTCGGCCTGACTCAACAGCTCTTTGCAGCCGGGGCAGCTCTGGGCGCCGTTGTCGTTGCCGCCGCGGCGGCTGATATCTACCGAAACTCTCTGGGCCAAATCAGCCTCCGCTTACAAAGCCCGGAAAACGAGCGTGACGTTGTGGCCACCAAACCCGAAGGAATTGGAGGCGGCCACGTTTACCTGCTTTTCGCGCGCCTGTCCGGGTACGTAGTCAAGGTCGCATTCAGGGCAGGGATTGTCCAGATTGATGGTCGGAGGAATGACGCCGCGGTCCATCGTCAGAATGGTAGCGGCAGCTTCCAGGGCGCCGGATGCGCCCAGGCAATGACCGATCATGGATTTGGTGGAGCTTATCGCCACCGATCGGGCGTGCTCTCCCAGGGCTATCTTGATGACGCGGGTCTCGATCTCGTCCCCGAGGGGAGTCGAAGTCCCGTGGGCATTGATGTAATCCACTTCTGAGGGCTGGATCCCGGCCTCGTCGAGCGCGGCTGTGACTGCGCGGGCCTGGTTGGCGCCCGAACCCTCGGGGGCGGTGATGTGATAGGCGTCCGAGCTCATGCCATAGCCGCAGATCTCGGCATAGATGCGAGCGCCGCGCGCCTGGGCCCGTTCCATTTCTTCAAGGATGATGATGGCCGAGCCTTCGCCCATGACAAAGCCGTCGCGGTCGCGGTCAAACGGCCGGCTGGCCCTCTGCGGGTCGTCGTTTCTAACCGAAAGCGTCCGGGCTGAGGCAAAGGCGGCGATTCCCACCGGCGTGATCGTGGCCTCGCTGCCGCCCGCCAGCATGGCGTCGGCGGCTCCGCGCTTGATGATCTCAAACGCATCGCCGATGGCGTTGCCGGCCGCGGAACATGCAGTGCTGGTAGTGCTCAGCGGCCCCTTGGTTCCCAGCATGATCGAGACCTGTGCCGCTCCCATATTGGCGATCTCCATGGGAATGAACAGCGGGCTGATTCGATCCGGCCCCTTGGTGAGCAGGACTTCGTGCTCCTTTTCAAAAGTACCCAGACCGCCGATGCCGCTGGCGACAACGGCGCCGATGCGCTCGGGGTCCGAAGCGATGTCCAGGCCCGAGTCTTCGACGGCCATTTTGGCCGCCGCGACTGCGAACTGAGCAAAGCGGTCCATGCGGCGCACGCTCTTCTTGTCGATGTAGGCCAGGGGATCGAAGCCTTTTACCTCGGCGGCGATACGCACGCGGAAATCGGTGGCGTCAAAATGGGTGATGACATCCACGCCCGACCTGCCGGCAGTAAGCGACTGCCAGTATTCTTCCTTGCCGATGCCTACGGGCGAGACGACGCCAATGCCGGTGATAGCTACACGGCGGGCGCTCATAGGAGAAAACCTCTGCGAGCGAAGCGGCGTGTGTTCATATGCCCAGACCCCCATCGACCGGCAACACGGCTCCGGTTATATATGCTGCGGCGGGCGAAACCAGGAAGGCGATCGCGGAAGCGATCTCCTCGGGGCTCGCCAGCCTTCCCAGCGGGGTGTTTTTCATAACCTGTTCCCTCATGTTTTCTGGCAGCTCGGCGGTCATGTCAGTGACCACGTAACCGGGAGCCACCGCGTTGACCCTGACCCCTCTGGGCCCCAGTTCGCGGGCCAGCGATTTGGTCAGGCCGATCAGGCCCGCCTTGGCGGCGGCATAGTTGGCCTGCCCGGCATTGCCCCGCAGCCCGATGACGCTTGAAACATTGACGATCGACCCCGACCGGGCTTTCATCATGCCGCGTGAAACCGCCTTGCTGCACAGGAACGCTCCCCGCAGGCTGGTGGCGATCACGGCGTCAAAATCTTCTTCGCTCATCCGCATGACCAGGCCATCCCTGGTTATGCCGGCGTTGTTGACCAGTATGCTGACCGGGCCCAGCTCGCCTTCAACCGTTTCCATCATCGATTGCACCTGGGTGGAGTCGCTGACGTCGGCCTTGACCAGGGCCGTTTTCGATCCGCCGGCAGCGAGTTCGCCGGCAAGCTCTTCTGCCGCCGCGCCGCTGCTTTGAAAGTTGATAGCGACCTGCGCTCCGGCCCTCGCCAGCGCCGCGGCCGTTGCCCGGCCGATGCCTCGCGCGGCTCCGGTCACCAGGGCAACCTGGCCCTGGAGGCTATATGTGTTTTCCGTTTCCATTTGCATTTCCAAAGTCTGCCCCGGGTAAACTCTAGCCTGGTTGCCCGATCGCCGCGAACGCCTTCTCCAGACTGGCGGGATCTGATGCGTTAACAGCGGTCACCGTCCTGTCTATCCTGCGTATGAGTCCGCTCAGGACTTTTCCGCTCCCGACCTCGAGGAAGCGGTCGGCGCCATCTTCGATCAGCCTCGTTACCGATTCCACCCATCTGACCGGCGAGACGATCTGCCTCTCCAGCAGGTCCGGCAAACTCACAGCGCCTTCATACTGACAGCTTATCGAGGAAAAAAACGGCGGCGCCGGCTCCCTGAACGCAGCTTCGGCCAGCATGGCTTTCATCGAATCCGCCGCGGGCTGCATCAGGGGGCTGTGAAAGGCGCCGCTTACAGGCAGCCGCACGACTTTCTTTGCTCCCGCCGCCTGGGCGCCCATTTCCGCCAGCTCTATCGCATCCTGCCGCCCGCTGATCACCAGTTGACCAGGACTATTGTAATTTACCGGCCAGACCTCGCCCGACTCGAAACAGATCTCCTCGACGCGGTTGTCGTCGAGTCCGAGTATCGCCGTCATGGCGCCCGGCTGCCGGTCCGCCGCCTCTCGCAGTGCGTTGCCCCGCGCTGCGACAAGCTGCAGGCCTTCCGTAAATTCCACGGAGCCCGCGGCCGCCAGAGCGCTGTACTCTCCCAGGCTGTGGCCCGTGACCGCATCGGCGGCGATGCCTTGCTGATCGAGAACCGCTTTAACGGCCATGCTGTTCACAAACAAGGCGACCTGCGCGTACTCGGTGCTGGAAAGCTTTGCTTCCGGTCCTTCGAAGCTCAGCCCGGCGATATCCCAGCCCAGCGCTTCCGAGGCCTGATCGTATACGGCGGCGGCGGCGGCGTGTTCGGACGTGAGCTCGCGCCCCATGCCGACCGCCTGTGACCCCTGACCTGGAAAAACGAAAACAAGCTTTCCCAATATCTGTCCTTACCGCCTCAGCGCCAGCTTCGATGGCAGCTGGGCGGCGACGGCTTCAGCTTCGCTGATGATCTCGGCGATTATGTCCGCGGCCGGCTGGACCTTGTCCACGAGAGCGACGCACTGGCCGGCCATCATCGAGCCGTCCCTGACGTTGCCCTCCCTCATGGCCTCGCGCAGCTTGCCCAGTCCCATGTTCTCAATGTCTTCCGCCGTGCATTTTCCCTGCAGAAAATCTTTTTCCTTCTCGGCGTAGAGGCCGGCCAGCTTGTTCTTGATCGAGCGCACCGGATAGCCCACAGCGCGGGCGGTCACGACTGTGGCGCGGTCGCCGGACTTCATGTACCTCTGTTTAACTGCATCATGAACCGTGCATTCGCTCGCACAGACAAAGCGGGTTCCCATCTGCACGCCCTCTGCTCCAAGGGCGAAGGCGGCAACCAGAGCGGCGCCATCAACGATGCCGCCCGCCGCTATCACCGGAACATCCACCGACTTCGCGACCAGAGGCGTAAGCACCATGGTCGTGGTCTCACCGATATGGCCGCCGGCCTCACAGCCCTCCGCTATGATCGCGTCGGCTCCATGCTGTTCCGCCCGCCGAGCGATGGCCACAGCCGCGACTACCGGGAGCACCTTGATGCCTTGCTCTTTCAGCGCCGGGATCACGGCGGTATTCTGAACAGCCCCCAGTGTTACAACCGGCGGCTTTTCAGCCAGGACGATTTCCAGTTGTTTGGGAAACTCATGGGTGATCATGATCATGTTGACGCCAAATGGCCTGTCGGTGAGCTCGCGCGTCTTGCGGATCTCTTCTTTGAGCATCTCGGCGGGCATGGCGCCGGCGCCGATGATGCCCAGGCCGCCGCCATTGGATACGGCTGAGGCCAGGGAGGCGTCACTCACCCAGGTCATACCACCCTGTATGATCGGGTGGTCTATGTCGAGCAGATCAGATACACGGTTGACCATTAATTACTCCTGAATTCGTTTGATGTCGCCAATGCGGGCCAGGCATGAGCCCCAGGAAAGGCCGCCGCCGAAACCGACCATCAGCACCAGTTTGCTTTCGGACACTTTTTCTCCAGCGCCGGAGGCCGCTCGATTGGCCCTGGCTCCTTCTTTGGCCTTGGCTCCGGCGCCGAGGCGGCCTGTTGAGACCGCTTCATCGATGCTGATCGGAATCGAGGCGCACGACGTGTTTCCGTAGCGCTCGAGGTTGGAAAAAACGCGCTCCGGCGGTATGCCCAGTTTGCTGGCAGCTGAGTCAATGATCCGGATGTTGGCCTGATGTGGAACGAACAGGTCGACCTCATCTACTCCGTGGCCCGTTTTTTCCAGCAGTTTCCGGGACGTTGACACTATGATCCTGGACGCGAATTTGTATACCTCGCGGCCATTCATACTGATGAAATGCGCGCCCGACTCAACCGTCTCGCGGGAAGCCGGCAGCCGCGACCCACCTGCCGCCAGCGTCAGCAGCCCGGCGCCGTCGGGGTCATTTCCCAGATCGAACCCGAGAATTCCTTCCCGGTCGGTGTCTGCGGGCTCCAGCAGCATGGCGCCAGCACCGTCTCCAAACAGTACGGCGGTGCTGCGGTCGGTCCAGTCTATCATCTTGGAGACGACCTCGGCACCTACGATAAGGACCTTTTCCGCCTGCCCAGAGGCAATGAAGGAGCTGCCGGTGGCCAGGGCATAGACAAAACCGGTGCATGCGGCAGAAAGATCGAAGGCTGGCGTGCCGTCGGCGCCTATCTTTCCCGAGATAAACGAGGCCGTCGCCGGAAAAAGCATGTCCGGGGAGAGGCTGGCAGCGATGATCAGGTCCAGCTCTGACGGTTTGACGCCGGCAGCCTCGAGGGCCCGCGACGCCGCCACCGCTCCCAGGTCTGACGCGGCAACGTCATCGGCGGCGATGCGCCGCTCCCGGATGCCGCTGCGGGTGGATATCCACTCATCAGAGGTGTCAAGCGTCAGGGAAAGATCGTCATTGGAGACGATGCGGTCGGGCACATGTGTGCCAACCGACGAAATTTTTACTGGTATTGGTTTCACGCGGCGGGGCTCCCTGACTGCCCGGCCGAACGCGAGAAAAGCGCGGCCGACCGATTCATTTTTCCCGCTCCGCGACCGCGAATGTGAGCTCGGCTCTGCAGGCCAGCTCGCCGCCGACCGTCGCCTTCGCCTCGGCCTTGCCGATAACGCCCCGCATCCTGGTCATCTCGACCTCCAGCCTCAATGTGTCGCCCGGGACCACCTGGCGCTTGAAGCGAACGCCATCGATGCCGGCGAAGAGCACCAGCTTGCCTTTGTTCTCCGGAAGCGAGAGCGCCGCCACCGCTCCGGCCTGAGCCAGCGCCTCGACTATCAGCACTCCCGGCATGATGGGCTGGCCGGGAAAGTGCCCCTGGAAATGGGGTTCCTCCGGCCGGACCTGCTTGAGGGCGACCGCCCGTATTCCAGGCACGAGTTCAATAACCTCGTCCAAAAACAGGAACGGGTCGCGATGCGGGAGTATTTCCTTGATCTGTTCGCGGGAAAGTGCGGTCATGATATCCGGGCTTGTTGCGGGGGCCGATCGCAATCTGCCGATCCGCCTGGCCACAAAAATGGGCGCTCTTTCAGAGCGCCCAACAGATTATCATAAATCGGCCGTTGCTGCCGGCTGCCAGGCTTCCGGCCTGTCATCGCGGCCCCGATCCGCTCTCTCGTTATTCCGCTTCTATCTCTTCTTCGGTGTCGCCCGACTGGCTTGCCACGACCCGGGCTACGGCGCTTACGCGATCGCCCTTGCGCAGGTTCATGACCCGCACGCCCTGAGTGGACCGGCCCATGCAGGAGATGTCCTTCACCGGAATGCGTATCACCGTGCCGTCGGCCGAGATCAGCACCAGCTCGTGATTGTCGCGCACGACCCTGGCAGCGACCAGCGTCCCCTTGGCCTCAGTGTACTTGATGGTCCTGACGCCCTTGCCGCCGCGTCCGTGGCGGGGATAGTCGCTGATATGGGTGCGCTTGCCGTAACCACCGTCGGTGACAACGAACAGGTCGGCGTCGTCCTTGGCCACGTTCATGGAAAGAACCTTGTCTCCCTTGGCCAGGTTCATGCCTTTGACGCCGCTGGTGGCGCGCCCCATCGACCGCACGTTTGACTCGTTGAAACGGATGGCCTGGCCGCCCTCGCTCACAAGCAGGATGTCATCGTTGCCGTTTGAATGGCGCACGGCGATAAGCTCGTCGTCGTCCCTGACCTTGATGGCTATGATTCCGTCGGCCTTGAGCACGGTATTGTAATCCTCGAATGCCGTTTTCTTGACCATGCCGTTGCGTGTGGCCATGACCAGGTACTTGGCGTCCTTATAATCCTTGGTGGCCACTACCGCCTTGATGCGCTCTCCGCTGCGCAGCGGCAAGAGGTTGACCACAGCGCGGCCCTTCGATGTTCGGCTGCCCAGAGGAATCTCGTGGACCTTGAGGCGGTATACCTTGCCGACGCTGGTAAAGAACAGCAGGTAGTGATGAGTAGTGGTGATGAACAGATGCTCGATGAAATCTTCTTCCTTGACGTCCATCCCGATGACGCCGACGCCGCCGCGCCGCTGATTTCTGTAGGTGTTGAGAGGCAGGCTTTTGATATAGCCGGTATGCGTTATCGAGATGACCATGTCTTCCTCGGCGATCAGGTCTTCGATGTCGAGGTCGTCTTCTCCCGGAGCGATCTGGGTGCGGCGGTCGTCGCCGTACATCCGCTTGATCTCGAGAAGCTCTTCCTTGATGAGCTTGTAGACCTCGGCCTCGTCGGCCAGGATGCCCTTGAGCCAGGCGATGCGCTCGCTCAGATCCTTGTGCTCGTCCTTGATCTTGTTGCGCTCCAGGCCGGTGAGCTTCTGCAGCCGCAGGTCGAGAATAGCCTGGGCCTGCACTTCGGTGAGCTTGAACTTCTTCATCAGGCCGGCGCGGGCCTCTTCGGCGTCCTTCGAGGCGCGTATTAGCTTGACCACGGCGTCGAGGTTTCCAAGCGCGATCAGCAGGCCTTCAAGGATGTGGGCCCGCTTCTGGGCCTTGTCGAGCTCGAAGCGCGTACGCCTGACGATGACCTCACGCTGATGGGCAACATAGACGCGCAGCAGCTCTCGCAGCGACATCGTCCGCGGCACGCCGTCGACCAGCGCCAGGTTGTTGATGCCAAAGGTGGTCTGCATGGCCGTGTGCTTATAAAGTTTGTTGAGGACCACTTTGGGAATGGTGTCACGTTTTAGCTCGATGACAACCCGCATGCCGCTGCGGTCGGATTCATCGCGCAGGTCCGAGATCTCGAGGATCTTGTGCTCGCGCACCAGTTCTGCGATCTTCTCGATCAGCGAAGCCTTGTTGACCTGGTAGGGAAGCTCGGTGATGATGATGGCGTCGCGCTTGCCCTTGATCGGCTCGGAGTGGGCCTTGGCCCTCACGCGAACCAGGCCGCGGCCGCTGGCATAAGCATCACGGATGCCGCGGCTGCCGAGGATGATTCCCCCGGTGGGGAAGTCCGGCCCGGGCATGTGCTTCATCAGGTCGCTGACGGTGATGTCGGGATTGTCGATCATGGCGACACAGGCGTCGATAGTCTCGCTCAGGTTGTGCGGTGGAATATTTGTGGCCATCCCGACGGCGATGCCGCTGGAGCCGTTTACCAGCAGATTGGGGAAGCGGGCCGGCAGCACCGCGGGCTCCTCGGTGCTCTCGTCAAAATTGGGGATGAAGTCGACGGTGTCCTCGTCGATGTCACGCAGCATCTCCATCGCCAGCTTCGACAGCCTGGCCTCGGTGTAACGATAGGCGGCGGCGCTGTCACCGTCGACGCTACCAAAGTTTCCCTGTCCATCGATGAGGGGGTAGCGCATGGAGAAGTCCTGCACCATTCGCACCATGGTGTCGTAAACCGCCGAATCGCCGTGGGGATGATACTTGCCGATGACGTCACCGACGATGCGGGCGCTCTTCTTGTAAGGCTTGTTGTAGGGAAGGCCCAGCTGCTGCATGGCATACAGCACCCGGCGGTGCACGGGCTTGAGGCCGTCACGCGCATCCGGCAGCGCCCGGCTCACGATAACGCTCATGGCGTAATCAAGGAATGAGGAGCGCATCTCCTCTTCGAGTTCCCGCGGTTCTATGCGTCCATCAAGGTTAGATATAACCATCAGTAATTGTTCCTAGTCCGAGTTTTTTCGGTGCCAGGGGCCTTCACGGCCCGCTATCAAATATCCAGGAATCGCACCTGGCGGGCATTGCTCTCTATGAATTCGCGGCGCGGCTCCACCTTGTCGCCCATGAGCGTGGTGAAGATCTCGTCCGCGGTCGCCGCGTCTTCCAGGGTGACCTTGAGCAGCGTGCGCGTGTCGGGGTTCATGGTCGTCTCCCACAGCTGCTCGGGGTTCATCTCGCCGAGGCCTTTGAAGCGCTGCAGGTTAACGCCTTCCTTGGCCAGTGACAGGATCGACGCCGTCAGCTCGTCGAAACTCTCGGCCGCGTTCTCCTTCTTGCCCATGGTCAGCAGAAACGGCGGTTCGCCCAGCAGCGCCTTCATCTTGCTGAAGAGATCACGCATGCTGGCCAACTCGCGGCTGCCTAAAATCTCCGTCTTTACCTCGACGGCGTGGGCCACGCCCGTACGCTTGTCGGTGAGCTTGAGCGATACCGTCCCGGCGGCCTTGTCCCTGGCGGTTACCTCCATGCGCTCGAACTTCGCCGCCGCCTCCTTGGTGTCCACGAACTTGCTGAACGCGACATAATCCTTGATGTCTTTTTCCAGAAGTGTCTGGGTGCGGATGTAATCAACGACCGCGTGGCCGTACAGGGCCCGCAGCTTTGCGCCCCAGCCTTCGTACTCCTTGTAGAGCCTCTGGAAGCGCTGGTATCTGGACTGACTGAGCTCGAGCCTGCCACCCTTGCCATTGCCGTTGGCCCCCATCACCGCTATCTTTTCCAGCCGGTCGCGCAGGAGCAGTTCTTCGAGCTGGCTCTCGCGGTCGACGTATATCTCCTGGTTGCCCTGTTTGATGCGGAACAGCGGCGGTTGGGCGATGTAAACATATCCGGCGTCGATCATCTCCTTCATGTAGCGGAAGAAGAATGTAAGGATCAGGGTCCGGATGTGAGCTCCGTCGACGTCGGCATCGGTCATGATTATGACCTTGTGATAGCGGGCGCCGGTGATATCGAACTCGTCGGCGATGCCGGTTCCGAGCGCCGTGATCATCGCCTGGATTTCCTTGTTGGCGAGGATGTTGTTGAGCCTGGCCTTCTCGACGTTGATGATCTTGCCCCTTAGCGGCAGGATCGCCTGGAAGGCGCGGTCGCGAGCCTGCTTGGCCGAGCCGCCGGCGCTGTCGCCCTCGACCAGGTAGATCTCGCAGGCGGCGGGATCCTTGACCGAGCAGTCGGCAAGCTTGCCGGGCAGGGCGCTGTTTTCCAGCACGCTCTTGCGCCGGGTGAGGTCACGCGCCTTGCGCGCGGCCGCCCTTGCGCGCGCCGCCGCGGCGGCTTTGGTCACGATCTGTTTGGCTTCGCCGGGATGCTCCTCCAGGAACTCGGAGAGCTTGGCCCCAACAGAGCTCTCGACAAAACCGCGCATCTCCGAGTTGCCAAGCTTGGTCTTGGTCTGACCCTCGAACTGCGGCTCCCGGAGCTTTACCGAGATCACAGCCGAGAGGCCCTCGCGGACATCGTCTCCGGAGAGCGCGTCTTCTTTCTCTTTGAGCAGCCCCTTGCTGCGGGCGTATTCGTTGATGACTCGGGTGAGCGCCGCGCGAAAACCGGAGAGATGGGTGCCGCCCTCCTGAGTGTTGATGCTGTTGGCGAAGGAGAAGATGCTCTCGACGTAGGAAGAATTCCACTGCATCGCGACCTCGACCTCGCCGCGCTTGCCCTCCCTCTCCAGGTAAACGATGTTCTTGTGAATCGGATCCTTGTTGTTATTGATGTGGGCGACGAAATCCTTGATGCCGTTTTCGTAATGATAGACGGCTTCCTGCCGCTCGCCGCGCTCGTCGGTGAGGGTGATCCGCAGGCCTTTTGTGAGGAAGGCCATCTCCCGCAGGCGCTGGGACAGGGTCGCAAACTTGAAATCGATCTCCTCGAAGATCTCGAGGTCGGGCATGAAGGTGATCGAGGTGCCGGTGTCATCGGCCGGCTTGCCCTTCTGGAGTTCGCCCTTGGGGACGCCGCGCTCGAAGCCCTGCGTCCAGACGTGGCCATCGCGACGGATCTCCACCGTCAGCCACTCCGAGAGGGCGTTGACGACCGACAGGCCGACACCGTGAAGGCCGCCGGATACCTTATAACCCTCGCCGCCGAACTTGCCGCCGGCGTGCAGCACGGTCAGGACGATCTCCGCCGCCGGCTTCTTGTATTTCGGGTGCATCGCCACAGGGATGCCGCGGCCGTTGTCGATGACGGTGACGGAGTTGTCGGGGTTGATGATGACGTTGATCTCGGTGCAGAAATCGCCCGCAAGCGCTTCGTCCACCGAGTTGTCGACGACTTCGTAGACCAGATGATGCAGTCCGCGGGAGCTGGTCGAGCCGATGTACATGCTGGGCCGCTTGCGGACAGCCTCGAGGCCTTCGAGGACGGTGATATCTTTGGCGTCGTAACTAGATTTTGGCATAGTCCATTCGTTTGTTGTCAGTGTTTCGGCTCAAATGAAGAGCGGGGCACCGCGCAAAGGGGCGGTGATCGGGGGCGGAAAAAACAGCGCTTCGGACAGGGCTGCGCTCCTTCAAATTCCGACCTCCGGTGTGGGGTGGCGAGAACCCGTGGATTACTCCCTGGAGTATATCATAAACAGGCCTCTGTGGCGCAAAAACGGGCGATATCTTTCCCGCTATTTGCGGGAATTTTCACTGCCGCGAGCCTGGTGAACAAAGCGGATTTCCTTCACCTTTTCCGGAGGGCTCATGGCGTTCATGCGCTCCGTCAGTTCGGCCGCGGCGAGCCCCAGCTCACAGGCCCAGCCGCCGGAGTCACAACTGACTGTCATTACCCCCTCCCGGAACGATCTGACCTCGGTGTGTTCGCCGATGTCTGCGCCTGCCGCCTGCGTCCAGAGGCTCTGCAGGCCGAGACCGGGGCTGGTCTTCCACAGCCGCTGTTTCTCGTTGCGGATGATGGCGCCAATGCTTTTATACCGGGAAGGTTTATAGCCGGACATCCGAGCCCGCCTTCGCTTGCCTGATGACACCGGCTTCGACCTCGAACACGCATGCGCCTTCCAGCTCTTTCTCGGAAAAAAGCCCGGCGTCGGCGGCGGTGATTATCGTTTGCGGCGTCAGCCCGCCTTCTTCCGGCAGCGACTTGAGCAGGCTCTGCCGCCGCTCCGGGTCAAGCTCGCTCATGACGTCGTCAAGGAGCAGCAGGGGGGTCTCGCCGGACTCCATCCCCATGCGCCGGTCCGCCAGCAGCAGGGCCAGCACGGCAGCCCGCTGTTCTCCCTGGGAGCCGTACGGCTTGAGGCTCTTGCCCGCCAGCCTGAAGTCGACGTCGTCGCGGTGGATGCCGGCGCCGGTCGTGACGCGGTCGAGATCCTCAGACCAGCGGTCCTCGAGCGCCCGGACGAAATTATCTGCAAGCTCGCCGTTTTCACAAAAACCTTCAGGCTGGGAGATGTAGGCTACTTCTGTTTTCTCTTCTCCGCCGGCTATCTCCCTGTAGGCCTTCTGAAAATGGGGCGCCAGGACCCGGCAGTGCTCGTCGCGCGCTGCGTAGATCTTTTCTCCCAGCGCCGCCAACTGCCTGTCCCACGGCGAGATGTCCTGCAACCTCACAAACCCGGCCCGCGCTCTCTGCAGAAAGCTGTTTCGCTGAGACAGCACCTTTTGATAATCGAGCAGATTCCTGATATACGCCGGCCGGCGCCGGCCTATGGCATCGTCAAGGAACCGGCGCCGCTTTGCCGGCGCCCCCTTGATCAGCTGCAGGTCGTCGGGGGAAAAACAGAGCACTTCTCCCGCAGGCAGCCAGTTGGGGCCGCCGCCGTTGTCGTTCCTGATGCCGGAGCCCTGTTCGTAACCAACCGCTCTCGTCTGCGCGGTCCCGTTCCATTCAACCTCGGCCTCGATGCGGAAAAAGCCCTCGCCGGCGCGCATCATCTCCTGCTCGCGGCTGGTCCGAAAAGAGCGTCCGCAGGAAGCGAACTGCGTCGCCTCGAGCAGGTTTGTCTTGCCGGCGCCGTTGTGGCCGAGGATGATGGAGATGCCCGGTGGGAATTCGAGGGCGGCCTTCGTGAAGTTCCTGAAATTGTTGAGCTGCAGGCGCCGTAAATACAAGTGGGGATACCGCCGTTAGGTTTTCGACTACGGCTGCCCGGCCGTGTTATAAGCCGGCAGCCGTCTTTTTGAATTCTAGCCGTTTAGCCTGATCGGCATGATCAGGTAGAGGAAGTCGTCACCCGAAGCCTTGATGAGGCCCGGCCGCAGCGGGCTTATGACCCTGAGGGCCACCTGCTTCTCGGATACGCTGTCGATGCCCTCGCGCAGGAACTCGGGGTTGAAGCCGATCTCGACTTCTTCTCCCTGGAAAGCGACGGCCATCGTCTCTTTGGCCTCGCCTACCTGTGGCGTCTGCGCCGAGATCGTCAGCTCTCCCGATGAGAACTTCAAACGCAGTGGCGCATTCTTCTGCGCCATGAGGCTAATGCGGCCTACCGCTTCGAGCAGCTCTTCGCGGTCCATGCTGATCTCGTACTTGAATTCGTCGGGAAGCAGCTGCTGGTAGTTTGGGAACTGCCCCTCGATCAGGCGGGATGTCAAAACGACTTTTCCTGCCGAGAAGATTACCTGGCCGTCCATGATGCCGACATTTACCTTCTCAGCGTCCACCTGCCCGCAGATTCGGGCCAGCTCCTCAAGCGATGAGCGCGGCACGATTATTTCCTTTTTGTCCTTGAGCGAGCTCGACGATTCGGTCTCACGGACGCTCAGGCGGTAGCTGTCGGTGGCCACCATCTTGATCTTTTCCTTTGAAAACTTGACCAGGATCCCGGTGAGCAGCGGCCGTGTCTCGTCGCGTGAGGCCGCCCTGGCCACGGTGTTGATAGTAGACACCATAGGACCGCTGTCGATCTCGAAGGAGCCGTCCTCAGGCATGCCGGGCAGACGGGGGAAATCGGCAGCCGGCAGGCAGTTCAGCCTGAAGCTGGCGGTGCCGCAACGGATCTCCAGCACCTGTTCCTTCTCGTCCATGTCGAGCACTACTTCCCCGGAGGGCAGGCTGCGAACGACATCGGTCATCAGGCGGCCAGGCGCCACCAGGGCGCCTTCGCCTTCGACCTTTGCTTCCATGGTCAGCCTCAGGGAAAGTTCCATGTTGGTGCTGGCAAGCTCGACGCTGCCGCTGTCTTTTAAATCCATGCGTATGCCTGAGAGAACCGGCATAGTGCTTTTGGTGGATACGGTCTTGAGGACCGACTGCAGATTCTCCAGTAAGAGATCTTTGGGACAGGTTATCCGCATGTTCCGACCTCCAACGGTTTATTTATTAATTTATTAAAAATTAGTCTCATTAGTAGTAGGCGCCTGTATAACTGGGAGAAGGAAAAAAGAGCCTCCAAAACCAGGCTATCCGAACGGCACAACTTTGTTGATAAGCCTGAGGATAACAACCCGTGCGGATGGCATAACCTTATCCGGTTTCCATCGCCGGCGCAAAGGTATGGATAACCGGAATTCTCTCCCCAGGACTTGAACAGGTTTTCCACCCTCGAAACCGAGCTATCTCTGGGAATGTTTTAGCTTGCCGGTTATCTGCTGCACCATCGTGAAGACCTCGCGCTCTTCCTTGATCAGCTTGGAGATCTTGTTGATAGCATGGATAACTGTGGTATGGTCCCGGCCGCCGAACTTCTCGCCGATGCGGGGCTGTGACGAGTCCGTCAGCTCGCGGCAGAGGTACATGGCGATCTGCCTGGGGAAGACGATGCTCTGACTGCGCTTGCTGCCCTTGAGGTCGCTCATGGAGAGCGAGAAGAAGCGGCAGGTCTCGTTCTGGATCATATCAATGGTTATCCGCGTGTCAAGGTTGGTGGGCAGGATGTCCTTCAGGGCCTCCTTGGCCAACGGCAGCGTGATCTGCGAGTTGGTGAACTTGGCCTGCGCCGCCACCCGGATCAGGGCGCCCTCGAGCTCCCGGATATTTGTGGGGATGCCGCGGGCGATGAAGCCGAGGACCTCGTCGATCGAGCTCGATGAGATGGCGATGCCGCGCGAAACGACCTGCTTGCGCAGGATGGCGATGCGGGTCTCGACGTCGGGCGGCTGGATGTCGGTTATGAGGCCGGATTCAAAACGGCTGCTGAGCCTCTCTTCCAGAGTGGCGATCTCCCGCGGCGGCCGGTCGCTGGAGATGGCTATCTGCTTGCCGGCCTCGTAAAGCGTGTTAAAGGTATGGAAGAACTCTTCCTGCGTTCCTTCCTTGTTCTCCAGGAACTGGATGTCGTCGATCAGCAGCACGTCGTTGGTGCGGTACTTGCGCTTGAACGCCTCCATCTTGCCGTCACGGACGGAATTGATGAAATCATTGGTGAAAGACTCGACCGTCATGTATTTGACTGAAAGCTCGGGTGTGTTGGTCGCCACGTAGTGGCCGATCGCCTGCAGCAGGTGGGTCTTGCCCAGGCCGACGCCGCCGTATATGAAGAAGGGGTTGTACGCCTGGGCGGGCGCCTCGGCCACGGCCAGCGCCGCCGCATGCGCAAAACGGTTGCTGGAGCCGATGACGAAGCTGTCAAAGGTGTATTTGGGGTTTAGGTCTCCCAGCACAGGTGGCTCGGTGATCTCGATCATCGGGCGTGGCGGGCGCCGCCGGGCCTTTTCCGGCACGGCCGCCGGCGTCTGCGAAACCACCACCCTGACCGGGACCTCCTCGCCCACGACCTCCAGCAGCGACTCTTCGATCAACGGCAAAAAGCGGGCTTCGATGCGGGTTTTGGCGAAATCGTTAGGAACTGAGAGCAGGAAGGTGTTGTCTTCCTCCATGCCTTCGGCCTCGGTGTTTTCAAACCAGATCTCGTAGGCGGAAGTGCTAAGCGACTCCCTGATTGATTCTCTGGCGGCTAGCCAGATAGTTTCTGCTCTGTCTCCCATGGAAGGCTCCTGTAAAAAGTTGGATGCTCCCCCAAAAACAGGTGACTTGAACGCGGCTGATAACTGGAGGCGCCTCTGCTTGCCGCAACACAAACGAATGCCGGGGAGTTGTGTGGAGAAGATATTATAGTCGCCCCCCGAGGAAAACAAGAGATCGGGGAGCGCCACCAGCGCGGAAGTTATCCACACCCCCTGTGGATAAAGCGGTGATAAAACCGCTGCAAAGAGCCGGGTGCGGCCTTGGCCCCGGGAGCGCTGAAGGTTGAGTGAAAGCACCTGCTAAACGGCGGATAATTAGGGATATCCACAGCTGTGAAAAGGATGTGGATAAATCCCGGTCATCCACACGTTCTGGTATCCAGAACTGGCGACGGTTTTGTGGGCCGCTGCCACGGTTAAAGGAATTCCCCGGCCGGGATAGAACAAAATAGCACGATAAATCCCGAAAACGCGGGAGACCGGTCACGTGACAACTGTATTAGCCTTTGCCAATCAAAAGGGTGGGGTCGCCAAGACGACCTCGACCCTGAATGTCGGCGTCGCTCTTCGCGAGATGCACAAACGCGTGCTGGTAGTGGACATGGACCCCCAGGGAAACCTGTCCATGAGCCAGGGAATCAACCCCGATTTCCTCACCAGGAGCATGTTCAACGTGCTGGTGCAACGCACCCCGCTCGACGACGTCATCCAGAGGTGCGAGGTGGACATCGCTCCCGCCAGCATCGACCTTGCCGGCGCCGAGCTGGCCCTTTCGTCAGCGATCGGGCGCGAGCGCTCGCTGGAGAAGGCTCTGATGCAGGTAAAGCACCGCTACGATTTCATTCTTATAGACACGCCGCCGTCCCTGGGCCTGTTGACGATAAACGCCCTGACCGCGGCCGACGGCGTCATCGTGCCCGTGCAGTGCGAATATCTTTCGCTCAGAGGGCTGGCGCAGCTGGAAAAGACTCTCGAAATGATTCGCGAGAACCTCAATCCGGACGTCAGGATACGCGGCATCCTGCCGACGATGTTCGACGCCCGGACTATCCACGGCCGTGAGGCGATAGAAATACTCAAGGACGGCTTTGGCGACGTCGTCTTCAAGACCGTGGTGAGGAAAACCATAAAGTTCGCCGAAGCGCCGGTGCAGGGCCGCTCGATCATGGCCTATGAACCGGAAGGCGCGGCGGCGAACACTTACCGTAACCTGGCAAAGGAGTTGCTCAATGGGAATCCGAGCGAGCATGAAGGAAGGGGCCTTAGCCAACCTCTTCCAGCCTACGGAGCACATATCTGAGGATACAAGCATAGAGGAAAGGCGGCCGGCGCCCCGCGAGAACGCCACGCCCAGGCAGGAGGCCGCATACATAGCCTCGATCAAGGTGGTCGGAGTGGGAGGCGGTGGCACCAATGCCGTCAACCGCATGATCGCCGCCGGTATTCAGGGCGTTGAGTTCATCGCCCTGAATACCGACGCGCAGGCGCTGCAGATGTCCGACGCCGACGTCAAGATCCACGTGGGTGGAGAGCTCACCCGCGGGCTTGGTGGCGGCGCCGACCCCAATGTGGGCATCGAGGCCATGGAGCGCAGCCGCGATGAAGTGAAGAAAGTTTTACGCGGCGCCGACCTGGTCTTCATCACGGCTGGCGAAGGTGGAGGCACCGGCACCGGAGCGGCGCCGGTCATCGCCGAAGCTGCCCGCGAGACGGGAGCGCTGACCATCGGTATCGTCACCCGGCCCTTCAGCTTTGAAGGCACCAAGCGCAACATCCAGGCGGAAGAGGGAATCCGCCGCCTGCGCGAGGCCGCCGACACCGTCATTATCGTACCCAACGACCGGCTGCTTCAGGTCGTCGACCGCGGCACCAGCCTGCTGGAGGCCTTCGCGGTCGCCGACGACGTGCTGCGCCAGGGCGTTCAGAGCATCTGCGACCTGATAAACCTCACCGGGCTCATCAACGTGGACTTCGCCGACGTGCGCACGATCATCCAGGGGGCCGGCACCGCGCTCATGGGCGTGGGAACCGCTTCCGGGGAGAGCCGCGCCACCGAGGCGGCCCGTCAGGCCATCGGCTCGCCGCTTCTGGAGACTTCGATCGAGGGCGCCCGGGGCATACTGCTCAACGTCAAGGGCGGCAACGATGTGGCGCTGCACGAGGCCAATGAAGCCGCACAGGTCGTCGCGGCAGTGGCCGCCGAAGACGCGAACATCATCTTCGGCACGGTCGTCGACCCGAGCATGACCGACTCCATCCAGGTGACCGTCATTGCCACCGGCTTCGACCGGGCCCCCGAGACGCAGAGGCGCCCGGCGGCAATGCGCGGGGCCGTGCTCGACACACCGGGCTTCGTCAACGGCTAGCAGCTACCGCCTCAAACAGGGATTCAAAAGGCGCCCCTTGCGGGGCGCCTTTTTTATCAAATGCCGCCGGCCGGAATGCGCGGCCGGCATGCTGGCTCCTGAAAAAGGCTTACATCAGGTACGAAAGCCCCCGCCTGGTCTTCCAGAGGAAGTACTTCTCCAGTGCCCGCTTGGCGACGTTGAACACCGGATTGGGAACCATCACCGCGAACTGGCGGGGCTTGAGCAGATGATTGCTGAGGATGACGACTTCCTTGTGGCCGGCGTCAAGCACGCACAGTCCGGGGATCTTCCCCCAGGGCTTGGCCTTCAGTGAGGACTCCGGCTCTCCCTGAAGCAGTTTGACGATGTTGTGGGCGGCTATCTTGGCGCTCTCTTCGGAGGGGAAGCCGGTCTTGGGCATGCCAATCGCTACCGGGGTCGTGAACGGCAGCGGCACCGCCACGGCCAGGCCCGCCGCGAAGATGTTGGCGTACTTCTTGTGCCGGTAGGTGTCGTTGATGGGAATGAAGCCCTTCTCGTCGCCGAGATCGCCCGATTCCTTGACGAACCTGGCGCCGTTGAACGGCGGGATGATCATCGAGTACTTGTAGGGCAGCTTCCTGCCGTCCTTGAGCACGACGTCGGTTTCGGTGACTCTCTCGACCTCCGAGTTGGTGACATAGTTGATGTTGAACTTCTTCATGAACCCCTTGAGCATCGCCTCGCCTCCGGCCATGCCGTCGATGCCGAAGTGCGCCAGGTAAGGCTCGGGGGTGATCCAGGTGATGTCGACCCGGTCACGGACGCCCGCCTTGCGGGCGGCGTATTCCAGATTGAAGAGGAACTCGTAACCGGCGCCCATGCAGCTGGCCCCCTGGCTGGCGCCCACAACGACCGGGCCCGGGTCCTCAACCAGCTTCTTCCAGCCCTCGCGCGCCTTGATGGCGTGCCCCGGGGTGCAGACGGAATAAGTGTTTGCCTCGGGCCCCAGACCCTCGATCAGGTCAAAGCGCGTGCTGACGCCCGAGGCCACCAGCAGGTAGTCATAGGAGATCTCGCCCTCGGTGGTGGATACCGTGTTTGCTTCCGGATTGACGCGTGTGACCTCCGCCTTGAGGAAATCGACTCCATGTTTGTCGAGGATCGGCTTGACGGGGATGCTGATGTCCTGAATCTCCCGCCATCCGAACGGGACCCAGATGAGCGACGGGATATAAACAAAATCATCGGTTCGGGAGATCAGGGTGACACGGTGGCCTGGACCCAGCTTGCGCCTGGCCTCAAGCGCACCGGTGAGGCCGGCAAAACTGCTGCCTATTACGACTACTTCTGACATGGTTTCTGCTCCTTAAATGATACCTGTGGGGGTATTGGCCTTTACACATTTTAGACAACACCGGCAGGCAAAAGGTTTCGGAAAGTCTCGATAAAAATGGGAAATTTTGCAGGGGAAAAAACGGCGGGGGCGGAGGGCGCTTTGCGCCCTC